>NZ_NWQG01000187.1:0-10917 GCF_002529485.1 Mesorhizobium sanjuanii | reverse complement strand
TCCTTGGAGACCGCGGCGAGGGAATAGTATTGCTGGAGCTCGAGGCGCATGACGCGCGACGGCTCGGCGGCGCGATAGCCGCCCGGAAAACCCGCGCCCAGCGCGATCGGCACCTCGCCGAAGATCGTTCCCGGCAGCCGCCAGCCCAGCGTCCGCTCGACGCCGTCGAAGGTTTTCACCACTTCGATCTTGCCGGCCACAACCGCGAACAGCGCGGCCTCGCCGCCCTCATGCACCGCGAACTCGCCGGCGCTGAGATGCAAATCCGCCGCGGTCCGCGCCAGCCGCTCCAGCTCGCCCGCCGGCAACCCCGAAAACAACGGGATCGCTCCCACTTCATCCACTGTCAGCATGGCACCCCTCGCGGGATGCTGTTAGCGGATTTTTACTGTGGGGGGCAACTGGAAATGGGGGGCATTTTGCAACGGCTGAGCTCAACAAAGCACCGTTGCCCTAGTTTTGAGAATGGTTTTGCTACACATTTCCGGCCATGTGCAACCTCTACAACATCACCACCAGCCAGGAGGCGGTCCGCCAGTGGACCCGTGCCTTGCGCGACATCCTCGGTAATCTCGAGCCGTCCATCGATATCTATCCCAACCAGCCCGGCCCCGTGGTGCGCAACGCGCCGGACGGGGCGCGCGAGCTTGCCAATCTGCTATGGGGCATGCCGACGCCGATCGAGCGGGTGAAGGGCAAGGCCGACTACGGCACCACCAACATCCGCAACCCGCAATATGGCCACTGGCAGCAATACCTTGGTGCCGAGAACCGCTGCGTGGTGCCGGTGACCAGCTTCGCCGAGCCCAGCCCGACGCCCGGCGACAAGGACCCGGACACCGGCGTTCAGCGCAACTATTGGTTCGCGCTGAACGAGGATCGGCCGCTGTTCTTCTTCGCCGGCCTGTGGACGCGCTGGCAAGGCGTGCGCAAGGTCAAGGACGGCCCCGGCGACTTCGAGCTTTACGGCTTCATGACGACCTGGCCCAACGCGCTGATCGCGCCGATCCACGAAAAGGCGATGCCGGTCATCCTGACCACGCCGGAGGAAACCGAGACCTGGCTGACCGCGCCATGGTCCGAAGCCCGGCACCTGCAGCGTCCGGCGCCGGACGACGCACTGGTGATCGTCGAGAAGCCGGCCACGCAGATCAAGGTCCCGCCGCAGGCGCCGTCGGCGCCGGCTCAGGGCTCGCTGTTTTAAAACTTGAATTTTTGCAGCGTCCAGATGTAGCCCTTCGGTGGATGGTCCTGGTCGATGAACTGCGTCTTCACCTTCGTGTCCGTGCGGCTGCACTGCTTGCACCTGAATCGGATGGTTTCCAGCGGCTTGTTCCAGCCCACCACCTTGGCCACGTCGTTGGCCTTGAAGCGGCCGACATGGTAGCAGTGGTGGCACTCGACGATCAGCAGCATGTTGGCCCTCGCGGCACGTCCAACGCTGTCCATCGGCCCGGCCATGGCTCATTTCCGGCTGGAATAGTCCTCGGGCAGCGGCAACAGGCCAAGCCCGGCCGTGCGGAAATCGGGTTCTCTCTCCGCCACGGTCGCCATCACCGCATGCAATCTGTCCGTCAGCCCGCTCAATTGCCAGAACAAGGCGCCGTTGGCCTTCAGGTGCAACTGCGCCGCGAGTATCGTGTCACGCAGGCGCAGCGCATCCCGGATGATCGCCTCCGCGTCGCGCGCGAACAAGCGATCGTTGCGGCTGTTTCGTCTGCCCACTTGCGGCTCTCCTCAGCGTGCGGGCAACCGCCCACCTCCTGACAAATAGGAACGTATTCCTCGTCGAGTCAATTCGCCCTTGACAGTTTTGTTCCGTTTTTGTTCACTATCCCCTAACGACCATTTGGAGGTCATCACTATGGATCACATTGTGACGCTGGACAGCCGCCAGGAGACCGCCCTGCAGGCCATCGCCGACAAATTCATTGCCCAGCACAAGGGCGATGCGGTGAAGGCGCTGAAGGAGATGATTGTGCTGAACGGGCATCTGCAGGAGCGGCTGGATGCGTACTCGGTAGCACACCGGGCAGCACGTTGATTAGCTAAGACCTCCCGGCTAGCCAGCGCGCCTAAGGTCTCAGGAATGGCTTGCGCACAGGGCTGAAAGATGGATAGTTCGCGCGATGGCGACAACAGACGTACTGCGCGGGGCAGACTTGTTCGGAGTGGGTTCCTATACGATACAGGAAGCCGCTCGACTTATCCGCACACCTGCAATCAATGTCTCTCGATGGATGAAGGGCTACAGTTATCGTCGAAAGGGTCAACTGTTCGAAAGCCCGCCACTTTGGCGGACACAATGGCCGACCGATGACAATGACCCGATCGAGATAGGATTCCGCGACCTCATTGAGTTAAGGTTCGTAAAGGTCTTCACAGAAGCGGGCGTCGGCCTTCTGGCGATTCGCAACTGTCTTGATTTCGCTCGTCATCTTGTCGCGAACGACCATCCTTTTTCGACCCGTAGATTCCGTACTGACGGCAAGAGCATCTTCTTGGAAAGTGCCAAGCACGCCAGCGATGAAAAGGAGATGCTCGACCTTAAGCGACGCCAGTACGTTTTTGGCCAGATCATCGAGCGCACGTTCAAGGATCTCGACATTGAGGAAGACGCGGTCGCTCGTTGGCGCCCGTTCAATGGCAAAGACTCTATTATAATCGACCCGAACCGCTCATTTGGGCAGCCAATTGCAGCGGAGTCAGGTGTGCCTACTATCGTTCTTGCACAGGCTGTCGAGGCGGAAGGAAGTCAGGAGCGGGTCGCTCGGCTTTTTGAGGTCTCGCTGGCGGACATAAAGGACGCAGTGCGCTTCGAAAGCACGCTCGGGACGGCGTGAAGGTCCTGATTGACGAGAACCTTCCTCCTGCGCTGGCAAAAGCGCTTCACGCACTGTTCAACGGGGATCACCAGGTGGTTCACCTGCGTGCCCGTTTCGGATCGGGTGTGAAGGACCGCGAGTGGATCGAAAAACTTAGCGCTGAGGGAAGATGGATCGTGATATCCGGCGATCGGCGGATCACGCGGAATCGTGTCGAATATGCCGCCTTTCGAAACTCTCGGCTGGTAGGATTCTTTCTGTCGAAGGGTTTGTATAAGGCGCCGCTCGTCAAGCAAATGGAACGCATTCTTTCGCTGTGGGGTGCGATCGAAACACAGTCAGGAATCGTCGCTGGTGGTGCCATGTTCATGCTGCCGATGAAAAGCACCAAACTGGAGCAGTTAAAGTAGCCGTCCTCTGCAAGATACTCACCGCCCACCATTTTCCCATCCTTCGCGATCGTCGTGCCCTTGCGATAGACGGCGCGGCCATTCGGCACACCGACCATCTCCTCGGGCATGCGCCACCTTCAGCGTCACGAAGTCGGTGCTCGTGCCAATCGCGATGCCGTAGTGCTCCAGCCCAAGCGCCCGTGCCCCCCGTCTAGGCAGCGCCGAGAATTACGCCTCGGCGATCATGGCGATCGAGATCTTGAGCCTGGGGATGCGGACAGGGAGCTTGGCGCCTTGGCGTGCCGGCGGATCGGTCGGAAACCACTTCACCCATTCTTCGTTCATGCCGGCAAAGTCATCCTCGTCGGCGAGGATGACGGTGGCGCTGACGGCCTTGTCGAGCGTCGTTCCGGCGGCTTTCAGAATTGCCGCGATATTGCGCAGGGCCTGCGCTGTCTGCTCCTGTATCGTCTCGCCCACAATCATGCCCGTCGCCGCGTCGTAGGCGGCCGTCCCGGAGACAAAGACCAGTCCCGCACATTTTACCGCGTGGCTGTAAACGGGTGGAGCTTTGGGGAGATCATCACCAGATACGATGGTCCGCGACATGTCGATGCTCCTCTTCTGGTGATTGTCTGCCTGCGCCCGACAACAATCAAGTCGACCGGAGAGCCCTTGGCCGAATTGGCGACAGGCTCGAAAGCGCGCGCCTCAGCTGCACCGGTGTGCGCCACGGTCTCTGCTACTCTCCACCACCTCCGCATACACCCTCACCACCCCATCCTGCCCGCGAATGCGCCAGCTCTCCCCGTCCCGCGCCTCGACATGGCACGGCCCGATCGGCACCTTGCCGCCGCCGTCCGGCAGGTCCAGCACGTAGACGGGGTTGCAGATGCCCGACAGGCGCTGGCGCAGCGCGGCGGCCAGCGCCTGGCCCTCGGCAATGGTGGTGCGCCTATGCGCCATGCCGCGCGCGAGGTCGCCGTGGTGCAGGTAATAGGGTTTGACGCCCAGCCGATACATCAGCCCGCGGCAGAGTTCCTCCAGCTCCTCGACCGTGTCGTTGACGCCTTTCAAGAGAACGCTCTGGTTGAGCAGCACGAAGCCTGCCTGCCTCATTGTGCGGCAGGCCGCTTCAGTGGCCTCCGTGATCTCGCGCGCATGGTTGAAATGAGTGACGACGGTGACCATCAGCCGGCCCTGCAGAGCCTCGACCAACCCTGCGGTGACGCGCGAGGGCAGCGCCACCGGCACGCGCGTGTGGATGCGCAACAGCCTCACATGCGCGATGGCCTCGATGCGGGCGCGGATTTCGGCCAGCGCCTTGTCCGGCAGGGAGAGCGGATCGCCGCCGGTCAGGATCACCTCGCGAATTTCGGGATGCGCCTCGATATAGGCGAAGGCCGGCTCCAGCGCGCCCTGCGAATAACCCCGGCCGATCGAGGTCAGCGATTCCTTGCGAAAGCAGAACCGGCAATAGACCGCGCATTGATAGGTCGGGAACAAAAGCACCCGGTCGGCATGGCGATGCGTCAAGCGTGGCACCGGGCTGAATTCATGGTCGGCGATCGGATCGTCGAGCTCGCCCTCCGCTTCCACCAGTTCCAGCGGCGACGGGATGACCTGTGCTCTTATGGGATCTTGCGGGTCGTTCCAGTCGATCAGGTCGAGATAGGCCTTTGGGATGCGCACCTTGTGGTTCGCGGCCGCCGCTTGCGCCGCCGCGCGCTCGGCTGGGGAGAGCGGCAGGTGGTCGAGATCGCGCACATACCGCACGCCCTGGCGGACGTCGTCCTGCCAGGCGGCGTCGTCGCGCGTTTCATGGGCGCGCTCGTCATCGGCCATCATGGCGGCGTCGACAGCCACGCTGGCGTCCGGGATGTCGAGGTGTGAAGTCATCGAAGGGCTCCTTGAACTCGGGCTGCTCGATACAGCATTGGAGCCGGGCCTTGAAGGCAATAAGCGTTTCTGGATGAAGGGAAGGCCGCGCGCAGCGCTGAAGCTGCCGATCTCCCCCCTTGTGGGGGAGATGTCCGGCAGGACAGAGGGGGGCGCGAAGGAACGCCAACCTGGTTCCATCCGCGACCAGGCTGGAGCGCTGCGCATCTTCTGAACGCGCAAGGGACGCTCTGAACCAACGCGGCAGAACAACCCGAGGAAGCAAAGCGATAAATTGAGAGAGGTCGGAGGGACAGCGCCCCCCTCTGCCCTGCCGGGCATCTCCCCCACGAGGGGGGAGATCGGCAGCTTCAGCGCCGCTTCCGCCGCTTGCCTGATTACCAGCCTTGCGCCGCCCACGAACCCATAGGCGTTCACGCCCAATGGTACTAATCTGCCCTCAGGGAATGGGCTTCGGGGGGACTTGGCAAACAATGGATTTCAACTCTGGCCATGGCTACCTGCTCATTGGCGGCCTCATCCTGGTTGGCGCCGGGCTGCTGATCCTGTCGCTGATCGTCAACCTTCGCGTCGCCCACAGCGTGCGCGACGACGTGCGCCATCGCGAAAAGCTGCTCGAATATTATCGCAACATCTTCTCGCAGCTCGGCGTCATCCTGATCGGCATCGGCGTTTCCCTGTTCATCTTCTTTTTCCAGCAGAATTATCAGGACCAGCGCAAGCGCGAGACCGAACTCCAGCAGGTTCTGGCCAAGCTAGCGGCGCGCATTGCCAGGGGCAGCGCCGTCGCCGGATCGCTTGGCGAATTCGACGAACTGCTGGATCAAGGCGGACCCTATGTCAGCCCGGAGCTTGGCGGCAACAACGCCGCAGTCAGCGCTCAAGGCGCCGCGCTCGCCAAGCAGGTCTCGGAGATTCTGCTGGTCGAGCGCGACGTCGATGTCCAGGGGTTCGATATCCTCAACCTGTCGCGCGATTTCGAATCGTCCTTCGTCGTCAACGAGCTCAACCCGACGCTGTGGTTCAACCTCGTGCGCGACGAGAGCGACATCAAATACGCCACCACCCAGATCGCCCTCGACTACAAGGATTTGCAGGACGCCATCGGCGGCGAACCGGTCGAGGTCGCGGTCGCCGATCCTGAAAAGGCGCGCAGGATCAAGCAGGAGGTGCTCGACATCTTCTATGACGCCGATCTTTTGCGTCAGCGCAGCCGGCGGTTTCTCGCCCGCGCCTGCTGGCTGTTCAGCAACGGGCGCGGTTTCGTCAAGCTGGCGCCGGTCGAGGCGATCGAAGCCGATGCCAGATCGCACCAGGAATGGATCGACCGGTCTAAACCCGTCCTGACGCAGATGACCTCAGGCAGCGGCGACTGCTTGAAATTGCTCCAGTTCGGCCCAGCGACCTGAACCGGCCGCCCAGAGCATTTCGCAGCCAAGTGGATCACTTGGCGTAGCACAAATGCAGCTAAGACAAACAGATAGTGCGGGATGCACCGTTCAATCCAAAATGCATCCCGCTCTATCTGTGGCTAATCGCCGACGCGCGCGAGCGTGCCGAGATGATTGCCGTCGAGAAATTCCACCGTCATGGCCGACGCCTTGCCGTCGGGGCCGAGCACAAAGCTCACGCCGGACGGCGCGTCCGGTGTCTCGGCGTCCGGATAGGTCAGGAACATGTCGCGGTCGAAATGCTCCAGTGAATAGGAGCGAGCGCCGCCCGGCCCGAGCTTGAGCACCAGGCCGTCGCCCTCACCCGACACAACCGCGTCGCCGATGAAGTCGTTGAAATAACGGCCTGTATAGGTGCTGGCCGACCCGGCCGGGCTTGCCGGAGACGACGGCGCTGCATAGGTCGCCTTGGCCGCCGCGACCGCCGGGCCGAACAGGCTCGCATAGGCATCGTCCCATGCCTTGACCCAGTCCTTCTCGACCTTTCCGTCAAAGGCCATGTCGGCGAAGCTTTCGGACAGGCCTTCCGGCACGCCTGTCGAAAAGGCGTTGGCGATGACCACGATGCCAAGCTTCTCCTCGGGAAAGAGCGTCACCAGCGTGCGGGCGCCGACGCTGAAGGCGCCGGCATGCCCCCAGCTCAGTCCGTGCCGGCCGAATTCGACATTCCAGCCAAGGCCATAGAAGGACTCGCTGCCGGAGACCGGGTTCCTGCCCCGCGTCATCAAAGGCACATGCGTCTCGGCCAGCGCATCGGCGGCTATCAGCGGCTTGCCGTCATAAACGCCGTCGCCGAGCACCAGGCGCACCCATTGCGAGAGATCGCGCGCCGTGGAGCTGACGCCGCCGGCCGGAGCCTGAGCGTCCGGATCGCGCTTTATCTTCGCCGCCCAGACGCCATCGACCCTGACGTGCAGTTCGGCGCGGTTGGCGTGCTTGAGGAAGTCCGCATAACGCGAACTGGTCGAGGCCATTCCAAGCGGACGATAGAGCTTTTCCTCGGCGACCTCCTCCCAGGGCTTGCCCGTCGGCCTTGCGGCCGCGGTTGCGCCTTCGGTCAGGCCGAAATTGCTGTAGGAATAGCCGGCGCGAAAGCTCGACAGTGGCGGCACGAAGCGCAGCCGATGCAGGATCTCGGCGCGGTCGTAGCCAATGCTCTCGAGGTCGTCGCCGGCGGTGCCGGGCAGTCCGCTGCGATGCGAGAACAGGTCGCGGACCGTCAGTTCGCTGGTCGGATAGGGCTGGGACAGCCGGAACGCCGGATCGAGGTCGGCAATTTTGGAATCCCAGGAAACGATCTTCTCGCCGACCAGCGCCGCCACGATCGTGGCCGAGACCGGCTTGGAAAGCGAGGCGATCTGGAACACCGTGTCGGCGTCGACGGCCTCAGGCTTGCCGGCCTCGCGATGCCCAAACCCCTTGAGAAAGACCACCTTGTCGTCATGGACGACGCCGATGGCGAGACCCGGCACCCCGCCATCCGCGACGACGCCGTCGGCGAGCGCCTCGAGCTTCGACAAGGCAGCAGCCATGCGGTCAGGTGCGATGTCGTCGGCCGACGCCGCATGCGGCCAAAGCACGATGGCGGTGGTGAAAGCCCAAATCCGCCAATGGCGCAGAGTCCGGTTCATGGTCGAGTCCCTCGGATCGCCTGCATGCACACGGCCATGTCCGGGCCCTGACGCAGGGGAACCTAACCTGACAACCGGCCTGCCATCCGTCAATGGATGCTATGGCCAAAGCGGTTTGCACGGATGTCAGAGCGTGCGTTTGAATGCGGTGACCAGGATGTCCCCGCCGCCGAGATCGGTGTTGAGGATGTCCGAGGCCCACAAATCATATTGCGGGCAGCGTCCGAAGCTGAGCGCCCTATAGAGGGCGACGGCATGCTTCATGAAGTCCGCGGTGTGCAGTCCGATGGTCCCGTAACCCTCCCGGCGCGCGCGATCGATGCAATATTCGATCAGGCTGCGGCCAAAGCCGCGGCCACGTGCTGACGGATGCACGGCGAGCGTGCGGATGCCTGCCCAGCCTGCCGGCAGTCCGAGCCCTTCGTCGCCGGCCTTCGGGTAGTAGACGACGCTGCCGACGACCTTGCCGGCGCTTTCAAGCACCATGATGTCGCCGTGGCCCTTGTGCTGTTCGAGATCGGCGGAGAGCGCGATGTATTCGAACAGCGCCCGGTCCGGGATCGCGCCCCGATAGGTCTCGAACGCCCTGGCGATCATGACCGAAAGATCCGGACGTTCCTTGCCGGTCGCCGGCCTGATGATGGTGGTGTTCTTGTCAAGCATGGTCATGTCAAGCATGTCCGCGTCCTCGTCTCTGTTTCAGTTCTGGGTCGGCCTCGGCCTGATCTGCTCTAGGAGCCGCCATGTGTTGATCGGCAGCCCTGCATCGGACCACGGCGTTATCAGCCGTTTGCTCTTTCTGAAGCCAGTGACATGATTTCAGTGACGCATTGAATGAAATTGATCACACTCGAGCCGATCTCAGGCCGCCACCGCCATGGGTGTGGGTGCCTTCAGGCGTCAGCTCCGGCACGCGGTTGGAGAGGGCCGCGAGCCTGGCGCACTGGTCATGATCGCGACGCCGGAGGCGACAAGCATCTCGTTCGCAACGCTGGCACCTGCTTCGTCAGCGCCCGCGTGACCGCCCAACGCGTCCATCCTGCTTCATGATGATCTCGCGATGCGGATAGGGGATGCTTATGCCGTGTTGCTTGAACGTGTCCCACAGCGCCAGCAGCACCCTGCCGCGCACATTGGTCAGGCCTTGCTGAGGGTCGTGGATCCAGAAGCGCAGGACGAAATTGAGCGAGGAGTCGCCGAAGTCGGTGAGCCAGCAGACCGGCCGCCGGTCCGCTTCGACCCGGCCGACGCTCATGGCGGCTTCTATCGCCAGTTCACTGACCTGGTGCGGGTCGGCGTCGTAGGAGACGCCGAAATTCACGTCGAGCCGCACGAGGTTGTCGCTGAACGACCAGTTGATGACCCTTTGGGTGATGAAGTCTTCGTTCGGGATCAGGTATTCGCGGCCGTCGCGCGTCACCACCGAGACAAACCGCGCCCGCAATTCGCGCACCCAGCCGAAAGTGCCTTCGAGCGAAATGGTGTCGCCCGGCTTGATCGACTTGTCGAGAAGGATGATCACGCCTGAGACGAAATTTGAAACAACCTTTTGCAGCCCGAAAGCCAGGCCGACGCCGACGGCGCCGGAGAATATCGTAAGAGCCGTCAGGTCGAGACCGACGGCAGACAGAGCGATGGCACCCGCCACCAGCACCAGGCCGACCTTTGCGACCTTGCCGACGAGGACACGGATCGAAGGTGTCAGCTCTTCGGAGATCCGGACGCGCTCATCGATATACTTGCCGACGACCACCGCGAGCCAAACCGTGGCGATCAGCAACAGCGCCGCTTTCAGCACCATGAGCGCCGAAAGGCGGACCGCGCCCAAAGGTATTGCGAGACTGTCCAGGAAAACGGCGGTGTCGTCATCGATGCCCAGGATGACGAGGGCCGCATAGATCCAGGTCAGCCAGCCGAGAGCACGCGCGACAAAGCGGTTGCGGATGATGCGCGACAGCACCGACGCGAACAGCCACGCCAGCGATAGCGAGAGCGCGATAGTGATGAAATGGCTCCGGCTTGGCCAAGTGACGGCCCGCATCAGAACGAGCGCGGCGACCAGAAAGATCGTGAACAGGATCCAGTCGGTACGCCGCAGCAGGGCAACGACGACCCGCAACAGTCCGGGATGCCCCTTGATCTGGCGTGCCCGGTTCTCCAGGAGCGGTTCGATACGCCGCGCCGCGAGCTTGGCTACGAGGAAGAGCGCAACGATGATTGCGACCTGATAGAGAACCCACGGCGTGGCGGCATAGTCGAACCATCCGCTGGCCCAGGCCAGCGATCTATCGATGGCGTCGCGAAAATCCATTGCCACACGACCGTTATGGACTGGCTGACAACTCGCCATCCACAATGTCGCCGGCCTCGCGAATGGTCAAGCCGGCGATCAGGGCGCCTTCCGGCGCCGGTGCTCCGTGCCTCAGCTCCTCAACCCCGGCGCTTCCTGGCCGGTGCGCTCGACATATTCGGTATAGCCACCGCCATAGGTATGGATCCCCTCCGGCGTCAGTTCCAGCACCCGGTTCGAAAGCGCCGCCAGGAAATGCCGGTCGTGCGAGACGAACAGCATCGTGCCTTCGTACTGCGAAAGCGCCGTGATCAGCATCTCCTTGGTGGCGATGTCGAGATGGTTGGTCGGCTCGTCCAGCACCAGAAGGTTGGGCGGATCGAACAGCATCAGCGCCATCACCAGCCGGGCCTTTTCGCCGCCCGACAG
>NZ_NWQG01000186.1:0-30995 GCF_002529485.1 Mesorhizobium sanjuanii | reverse complement strand
GACGAGGAGCTTGCCGCTTACCGGCACATGCTGCTCATCCGCCGCTTCGAGGAAAAGGCCGGCCAGCTCTACGGCATGGGCTTCATCGGCGGCTTCTGCCATCTTTATATCGGCCAGGAAGCTGTTGTCACCGGCATGAAGATGGCGCTGGTCGATGGCGACCAGATGATCACCGCCTACCGCGACCACGGCCACATGCTGGCGATGGAATTGTCGCCGCGCGGCGTCATGGCCGAGCTGACCGGGCGCCGCGGCGGCCTGTCCAGGGGCAAGGGCGGCTCCATGCACATGTTCTCCAAGGAGAAGCATTTTTACGGCGGCCACGGCATTGTCGGCGCGCAGGTGTCGCTCGGCACCGGCCTGGCCTTCGCCAACCGCTATCGCGGCAACAACAATGTGTCGCTGACCTATTTCGGCGACGGCGCCGCCAATCAGGGCCAGGTCTATGAAAGCTTCAACATGGCCTCGCTGTGGAAGCTGCCGGTGATCTACATCATCGAGAACAACCGCTACGCCATGGGCACTTCGGTCTCGCGGTCTTCGGCCGAGACCGACTTTTCACATCGTGGCGCCTCCTTCAAGATCCCCGGCATCCAGGTCGACGGCATGGATGTGCGTGCGGTCAAGTCCGCCGGCGATCTCGCCACCGAATGGTGCCGCGCCGGCAACGGGCCGTTGATCCTCGAAATGCAGACCTACCGCTATCGCGGCCATTCGATGTCTGACCCGGCAAAGTACCGCTCCAAGGAAGAAGTGCAGAAGATGCGCTCCGAGCACGACCCGATCGAGCAGGTCAAGGCGCGGCTGCTCGACAAGAAATGGGCCACCGAGGACGAACTCAAGACCGTCGACAAGGAGGTCCGCGACATCGTCGCCGACGCCGCTGAATTTGCCCAGAACGACGCGGAGCCGGATCCGTCCGAGCTCTGGACCGACATCGTATTGTAACGAGAGGGCAAGGACATGCCGATCGAAATTCTCATGCCCGCTCTCTCGCCGACCATGGAAGAGGGCAATGTTTCCAAATGGTTGAAGAACGAAGGTGACAAAATTGTCGCCGGTGACGTCCTTGCCGAGATCGAGACCGACAAGGCGACGATGGAAGTCGAGGCCGTCGATGAAGGCACACTGGCGAAGATCGTGGTGCCTGCCGGCACCGAAGGCGTCAAGGTCAACGCGGTGATCGCCGTGCTTGCGGTTGACGGCGAGGATATCGACAAGGCTGGCGAAGGCGTCGGCGAAGAGCCTCCCGAAGCCGAGAAAGCAGCGCCGGCGCCCGCCGCGGCCAAGAGCGAGGCGGCAGCACCTGTCGCCGCGGCGCCAAAGACCGAAATCGCCGCCGATCCGGACATCCCGGCCGGCACCGAAATGGTCTCGACCACGGTGCGCGAGGCGTTGCGCGACGCGATGGCCGAGGAAATGCGCCGCGACGAAGACGTCTTCGTGATGGGCGAGGAGGTCGCCGAGTACCAGGGCGCCTACAAGATCACGCAAGGCTTGCTGCAGGAATTCGGTGACCGGCGCGTCGTCGACACGCCGATCACCGAGCATGGCTTTGCCGGCGTCGGCGTCGGCGCGGCGATGGCCGGCCTGAAGCCGATCGTCGAGTTCATGACCTTCAACTTCGCCATGCAGGCGATCGACCAGATCATCAACTCCGCCGCCAAGACGCTCTATATGTCCGGCGGCCAGATGGGCGCGCCGATCGTCTTCCGCGGCCCGAACGGTGCGGCCGCCCGCGTCGCCGCTCAGCATTCGCAATGCTACGCCGCCTGGTACAGCCACATCCCCGGGCTGAAAGTGGTGATGCCTTACAACGCCGCCGACGCCAAGGGCTTGCTGAAGGCAGCGATCCGCGACCCGAACCCGGTCATCTTCCTCGAGAACGAAATCCTCTACGGCCACTCCTTCGACGTGCCGAAGCTGGACGATTTCGTTCTGCCGATCGGCAAAGCGCGCATCCACAAACCGGGCAAGGACGTCACCATTGTCTCCTTCGGCATCGGCATGACCTATGCCGTGAAGGCCGAGGCCGAATTGCGCGGCATGGGCATCGACGCCGAAGTCATCGACCTCAGGACCATCCGCCCGCTCGATTTCGACACCATCATCGCTTCGGTCAAGAAGACCAACCGTCTGGTTGTGGTGGAGGAGGGTTTCCCGCAGAATTCGGTCGGCGACCATATCGCCAACCAGGTGTCGCAGCGGGCCTTCGATTTTCTCGACGCGCCGGTCATCACCATTGCCGGCAAGGACGTTCCGATGCCCTATGCCGCTAACCTCGAAAAACTGGCGTTGCCCAATGTCGGCGAGGTCGTCGAGGCGGTCAAAGCCGTCACATATCGCTGAGCAGGGCGGAGGACAAAATGCCAATCAACATCACCATGCCGGCCCTGTCGCCCACGATGGAAGAGGGCAATCTTTCCAAATGGCTGGTCAAGGAGGGCGATAAGGTTTCGCCGGGCGATGTGATCGCTGAGATCGAGACCGACAAGGCAACGATGGAAGTCGAAGCCGTCGATGAGGGCACGGTCGCGAAGCTGGTCGTTCCGGCCGGCACCGAAGGCGTCAAGGTCAATGCGCTGATCGCTGTGCTCGCGGCCGAAGGCGAGGATGCAAGTGCCGCCGCCAAGAGTGGCGGCAACGCTGCGCCGGCAAAGGCCGAGGCGCCAAAAACAGACGCCCCCAAAACTGAATCTCCGAAGGCTGAAACCCCGAAGCCGGAAGCGCCAAAGGCAGAACCTGTCGCCGCACCGGCGCCCAAGGCGGCCCCGGTGGCCAATGGCCATGCAAGCGGTGAGCGCACCTTCGCCTCGCCACTGGCCCGCCGCATCGCGCGGGAAGCCGGCGTCGATGTCTCCGCGGTGACCGGCTCCGGCCCGCATGGCCGCGTCGTCAAGGCCGATGTCGATGCAGCGATTTCCGGTGGTGGCGCCAAGGCGCCTGCTGCAAAAGCGGCGCCCGCCGGCGCTCCGGCTGCGGCAGTCGCAGCCAAGCCAATGGCGGACGAGCAGGTGCTGAAACTGTTCGCCGAAGGCTCCTACGAGCTTGTCCCCCACGACAATATGCGCAAGACCATCGCGCGTCGGCTGGTCGAGGCCACGACCACCATCCCGCATTTCTACCTGACGCTCGACTGCGAGCTTGACGCGCTTCTGGCGCTGCGCACGCAAATCAACGCGGCTGCCCCGGTGAAGAAGACTGACAAGGGTGAGGCGCCGGCCTACAAGCTGTCGGTCAACGACATGGTGATCAAGGCCATGGCGATGGCGCTGATGGCGGTGCCGGACGCCAATGCGTCCTGGACCGACAGCGCCATGGTCAAGCACAAGCATGCCGATGTCGGTGTTGCGGTATCGATCCCCGGTGGCCTGATCACGCCGATCATCCGGCGCGCCGACGAAAAGACGCTGTCGGTGATCTCCAACGAGATGAAGGACCTGGCCAGCCGCGCCCGCAGCCGCAAGCTGAAGCCCGAGGAATACCAGGGCGGCACCACCGCCGTGTCCAATCTCGGCATGTTCGGCATCAAGGACTTTGCCGCCGTCATCAATCCGCCGCACGCGACGATCCTTGCGGTCGGCGCCGGCGAGGAGCGGGCTGTGGTCAAGAATGGCGAGATCAAAATAGCCACCGTCATGTCGGTGACGCTGTCGACCGATCACCGCGCCGTCGACGGTGCGCTCGGCGCCGAACTGCTCGTCGCCTTGAAGCGCATGATCGAAAACCCGATGGGCATGCTGGTCTAGAGAGGGAAGAAGGCGGTGCGGAAATTCTTCACCAGCCTTTTTGCTTTCGTCCTTTCCGGTTCGGCTGGCGCATTCGTGCGCTGGCGGGTCAAGCGCGCTCAGACGGGTTTTGGCAGGAGTTGGGCAAACGCATGAAGACAATTCTCTGCTACGGCGATTCGCTGACCTGGGGTTATGATGCGGCAAGTCTCGACCGTCACCCGCTCGAAGACCGCTGGCCGAGCGTGCTGGGGAAGGCACTGGGCGGCGGTGTCGAGGTCATCGCCGAGGGCCTGAACGGCCGCACCACGGCTTTCGACGACCATCTGGCCGGCGCCGACCGCAACGGCGCAAGGATGCTGCCGACGGTGCTGACGACGCATGCGCCGATCGACCTCATTGTCATCATGCTCGGCGCCAACGACATGAAGCCGTGGATCCATGGCAATCCGGTCGCGGCCAAGCAAGGCATCCAGCGCCTGATCGATATCGTGCGTGGTCATGATTACCCCTTCGACTGGCCGGCGCCGCAGATCCTGATCGTCGCACCACCCGCTGTCAGCCGCACGGAGAATGCCGAATTCAAGGAGATGTTCGCTGGCGGCGATGACGCCTCGCTGCGATTGGCGGCGCTATATTCCGCCCTTGCCGACGAGGCCGGCTGCGGCTTCTTCGACGCCGGCACGGTGGCCAAGACCACGCCGCTCGACGGCGTTCATCTCGATGCCGAGAACACGCGAAAAATCGGGCAGGCGCTGGCGCCGCTCGTGCGCGTCATGCTGGAACTCTAGGGAATCAAGGAGAAAATCGTGGCTGAGAACTACGACGTCATCATCATCGGTTCCGGCCCTGGCGGCTATGTCGCGGCGGTGCGTTCCGCCCAGCTTGGCTTCAAGACAGCGATCGTCGAGCGTGAGCATCTTGGCGGCATCTGCCTCAACTGGGGCTGCATTCCGACCAAGGCGCTACTGCGCTCAGCCGAGATCATGCACTATTCCGATCACCTCAAGGACTATGGCCTGAAGCTCGACGGCAAGGTCAGCGTCGATACGTCAGCCGTGGTGGATCGTTCGCGAAAAGTCTCGCTCAGGCTCAATGGCGGCGTTGCCTTCCTGATGAAGAAGAACAAGGTCGACGTCATCTGGGGCGAAGCCAAACTCTCCAAGCCGGGAGAGATTGTCGTGTCGAAATCCCAGAAGAAGCCGATGGAGCCGCAGCCGCCGGTGCCGAAGGGCGTCAAGGGCGAGGGCACCTACACGGCCAAGCACATTATCCTGGCCACCGGCGCCAGGCCGCGCGCGCTGCCCGGCATCGAGCCGGACGGCAAGCTGATCTGGACCTATTTCGAGGCGATGGTGCCGAAGGAGATGCCGAAGTCGCTGCTGGTGATGGGTTCGGGCGCCATCGGCATCGAATTCGCCTCCTTCTACCGCACCATGGGCGCCGAGGTGACCGTGGTCGAGCTGTTGCCGGCGGTGATGCCGGTCGAGGACGCCGAGGTCTCGAAATTCGCGCAGAAGCAGTTCGAGAAGCAAGGCATGAAGATCATCCTCGAGGCCAAGGTGACCAAGGTCGAGAAATCGGCAAACTCGATCACCGCGCATGTCGAGATGAAGGACGGCAAGGTCGAGAAGATCACCGCCGACCGCATGATCTCGGCCGTGGGCGTGCAGGGCAACATCGAAAATCTCGGGCTCGAGGCGCTGGGCGTGAAGACCGAGCGCGGCTGCGTCGTCGTCGACGGCTACGGCAAGACCAATGTGCCCGGCATCTATGCCATCGGCGATGTCGCCGGCCCGCCGATGCTCGCCCACAAGGCCGAGCATGAGGGTGTGGTATGCGTGGAAAAGATCGCCAATTTCCCCGGCGTGCATGCCACTGACAAGCTGAAGATCCCGGGCTGCACCTATTGCAACCCGCAGGTCGCCTCCGTCGGGTTGACCGAGGCCAAGGCCGAGGGCAAGGACATCCGCGTCGGCCGCTTCCAGTTCGCCGCCAACGGCAAGGCCATCGCGCTTGGCGAGGACCAGGGCTTCGTCAAGACCATCTTCGACAGGAAGACCGGCCAGTTGCTCGGCGCTCACATGGTCGGCGCCGAAGTGACCGAGCTGATCGAGGGTTTTGTCGTGGCGATGAACCTCGAAACCACCGAGGAAGAGCTGATGCACACCATCTTCCCGCATCCGACGCTGTCCGAGATGATGAAGGAAAGCGTGCTCGACGCCTATGGCCGTGCGCTGAACGCATGATAAATTGGCCGGGTGAGACGCACACGCAAGCGCCCGGGGAACTCAACGCAAGGTAGTTCGTTTCCGAATGCATTTTCACCCGTCAGCAGAGGAGTGGGCATATGGACGTGAATGGCGTGGGCTGGATAGCAGCCATCATCATCGGAGGGCTGGCAGGCTGGTTTGCCGAGATGTTCATGAAGAGCAACACCGGCATCTTGATGAACATCATCCTTGGCGCTCAATATCGGTGCCTTCGGCGCGGGCTGGATCGCCTATCTGATTACCGGTTTTATCGGCGCGTGTCTGCTGATCTGGGTAGGACGCCTGGTTCGCCGTTAATCGATCTCAACTCTTGCCATGCGAAAACGGCTGTGGCGGCATGCAGAGCTACGGCCTTTTTCTTTGGGTCAAAAAGTCCTAGATGACGTTGCAAGGCGAACGCCGGAAAGGCGCTCGCGAATGAACCGGGTTTCAGATGGTCACCGTCCTCGACACGATCGCCAACGCACCGCGACTGCGGCACCCCGAAAAGGCGCACAAGCCTGACCAGGAGGTGCTGCGCAAGCCCGACTGGATACGCGTCAAGGCGCCGATGTCGAAAGGCTACGCCGAAACGCGCGAGATCGTGAAATCGCACAAATTGGTGACGGTGTGCGAAGAGGCCGGCTGTCCCAATATCGGCGAGTGCTGGGAAAAGAAGCACGCCACCTTCATGATCATGGGCGAGATCTGCACGCGCGCCTGCGCCTTCTGCAACGTGGCTACCGGTATACCGACCGCGCTCGATCTCGACGAGCCGGCCCGTGTCGCGCATGCGGTTAAGCAGATGGGCCTGAGCCACGTGGTCATCACTTCCGTCGATCGCGATGACCTTGCCGATGGTGGTGCACGGCATTTCGCCGAGGTCATCCGCGCCATCCGCGCGGCGACGCCGTCGACGACGATCGAGATCCTGACGCCCGACTTCCTGCGCAAGGACGGCGCGCTGGAGATCGTGGTGGCGGCCAAGCCCGACGTCTTCAACCACAATCTCGAGACCGTGCCGTCGAACTATCTGACGGTTCGTCCGGGCGCGCGCTATTTCCACTCGATCAGGCTCTTGCAGCGGGTCAAGGAACTCGATCCCTCGATCTTCACCAAGTCCGGCATCATGGTCGGGCTCGGCGAGGAGCGGAACGAGATTCTGCAACTGATGGACGATCTGCGGTCGGCCAATGTCGACTTCATGACCATCGGCCAGTATCTGCAGCCGTCGAAGAAGCACCACCCGGTGATCCGTTTCGTCACGCCGGAGGAATTCAAATCCTTCGAGACGATCGGCAGGACCAAGGGGTTCCTGCTGGTGGCGTCGAGCCCGCTGACACGCTCGTCGCATCATGCCGGCGACGATTTCGCCAGGCTGCGCGCGGCGCGCGAATCGCAGCTCAGAAAATCAGCCTAACACGCTGGTTTCATGCCGAAATTCGAAGCCATACGCCGCGTCGCCCATACGCCGGAACAGATGTTCGCTCTGGTCGCCGATGTTGAGACCTATCCGCAATTCCTGCCGCTGTGCGAGGCGCTGACGGTGCGCTCGCGCAAGGAGCGCGACGGTCGCACGATTCTCATCGCCGATATGAGCATCGGCTACAAGGCGATCCGCGAGACCTTCACCACGCAAGTGCTTCTAAAGCCCGACGAGAACGCCATCGACGTCAAATACATCGACGGGCCGTTCAAATATCTCAGCAATGTCTGGCGCTTCGATCCTGCCGACGGCGGCTGCGAAGTCCACTTCTTCATCGACTATGAGTTCAAGAGCCGCATCCTCGGCGCGGTGATGGGAACGATGTTCGACCGCGCCTTCCGCATGTTCTCCGAGGCGTTCGAGAAGCGCGCCGACATTGTCTATGGCGCAGGAGCGGCCTGACTGTCACAGGCTAAGTATTTAGTTCGACATGTTGGCCGACGAGCGGTTTTCGCTCACCACCAGTGGCGTGTGAGGGGCGACTTTGTCCGCCGCCCCTCGCGTTGGTTAGAAGATGAAGTCTGATTCGGTAATGTGAGTTGCTGTCGTCGCGCCGACTGACACATTAAGGTCCAGTGTGCCAGTGTCGTCACTGAAACTGACGAGGGTGCCGTCACCACTATCAATGACTTTCACTACTGTGCTCGTGACAGAAAGATTATGCGCGTGCAGATAATCCAGGGCTGACTGTGCTGAGTTGAAGTTGACGCCTTGCAGAAACGCGGTGTCGTTAGTGTCACTCAGATCGATCTTGTCCCGGCCGTGCTTGAAATCTGTGATGATGTCATGTTGCCCGTCGACGAGCGCCCCATAGTTGCGACCTTGGAAGGTTTCCGAGTGGAAGACGAAGATGTCGTTGCCGGCACCTCCCGTCATGGTGTCGCTCCCGGAATTTCCGTATATGTTCGCTCTACCGCCGTCGATAATGTCGTTGCCGGAGCCACCCTCGATGGTGTCGTCACCGTAGAACCCGATGATGGTGTCGTTGCCGCCGTCGCCGTAGAGAAAATTGGCTCTGCCGGATGGTAGAAAGAAGCTGTCACCTTGAATGTAGTCGTCCCCCGCGCCACCGTGAATAGTGTCGACGGTGTTAGCGTTCATGCCGTCGTTGTCACCGTGGAGATTGTCGTTCCCGGCACCGCCGTTGATGGTGTCCTTACCCTCGCTGCCGATGATGGTGTCGTCGCCGGCATCACCGTTGAATATACCGCCGTCGCGACCGGCTCTGATAAAGTCGTTGCCGGCCCCGCCGTTGACTATGTCGACACCGGGGGAGTAGTGGGCTTGGTTGTCGTCACTGGTATAGATGGCGTCGTCTCCGGCCCCACCGTTGATGATATCGTTACCGTCACCGGCTCTGATAAAGTCGTTGCCGTCACCACCTTTGATGGTGTCGTCGCCGGCGTTGCCGTAGAGGGAATCGTCGCCGGCATCACCGGCAATAGAATCGTTACCGTCACCGCCTTCAATCCAATCGTTACCGCCGCCGCCGTGCATGAAATCGTTGCCGCCGCCGCCGAGAAGATGGTTGAGGAGATCGTCGCCGATCACTCGGTCTGAGAATTCCGAGCCGGTGTAAACACGGAGATAATCCCCGGTGGGGTTGGTGAAGTCGGTGGTGTATGCGACCCCGTTACTGCCTGCGAAGTAACCGGCCTCGTTGGAGACTGTCGCGCTCGGGGGGTTCTCCTCGAGTTGCACTGTATGGTTGTGCAAGTTCAGGTCGACGCTTGCGGACAGCAACGAGAAATCTGGGCCGATCAATACTGGGTTTATTACTGGCTTTGCCATGGTATTGCCTCCCTGAGCACACAATTGTGCGGGTTTTTAACTCCAGAGTCTGGGTATAGAAGTGTGTCTTTAATCTGGGTCCTCCCTGGTTGTGATTATTTCTCGCGCAATGAGCGACGGATATTCTGCGTGAGCGGTTCGGCGAGATAGGCGAGGACCGTGCGGGTGCCGGTCTTAATCATGGCCTCGCTCGACATGCCGGGCAGCAGCTTGCGACCGTCGAGCTTAACTAGTTCGCTGTTGTTGATTACCACTGTCGCGGAGAAGTAAGGTGCGTTGGTGCGCTCGTCCACCAATCGGTCGGCCGACACCGTTTCCACGACTCCATCGAGCTGTGGCAGGTTGTATTTGGCGAAGGCCGGGAAGCTGACATACGCGGTCTGGCCGGGGGCGATCGTCTCGACGTCTTCGGGCTTGACCATAGTCTCGATCACCAGCTTTTTGCCGAGCGGCACGACGGTCATCAGCGTGTCACCGGGTTTCACCACACCGCCTGCCGTGTGAACTTTCACGTCCATTACGATTCCGTCGACGGGGGCGGTGATGTCGGTGCGCTTGACAACATCCCCGGCCGCGCGCGCTTGCTGTCGGAAGTCGAACAGCTCCGCCTCGACCTTGCCCAATTCGTCAACTGACTCGTTCAATTGTTGAGTTGTGAGGTTGAGGATTTGCATGTCGATTTCGGCGATAACGCTGCGGGCGCGGGCGATCGACGCGACATTCGTGGCGCGTTCTCCCTCTATCTCTCGTTGTTGCTGGGTGAGGGCCAAGCTTCGTTCGCGGGTGGTGAGCCCCTTGCTGAGCAACGTCGCGAGGTCTTTGTTCTCCTTCTCGAATGCCGCGATCTGTTTGTCCTCAGTGACGACAAGCTGTTGCAGTCCGGTCATTTGCTCAGCGGTCTGTCGACGGCGTTCGTCGAGGATTGCCTTCTCGTCTTTCAGGTTACGGTGCTTCGCGTTGAAGACGTCACTTTGGGTGGCCACCGCGTCCTTGACGGCCGGGTCCGGGTTGTCGAGCAATGCTTGGTCGAACTTGATTGTGTCCTTGCCGTCCCGTTCGGCCCGGAGACGGGCGACGAGTGCCTCGCGTGTGGCGATTTTGTTTTGGATCGAGTCGAGTTGAGCCTTGGCTTGCGTGTTGTCGAGGCGGATGAGTACTTTGCCCCTCTTGACGATATCGCCGTTGACGGCGTCCAGTTCGACGATAATGCCGCCTTCGAGGTGCTGGACGAGTTTGCGGTCACCGTCCACCTTGACCACCCCGATCGTCACTGCGGCGCTGTCAAGCGGTGCCAAGGCCGCCCACCCGCCGGCGACGCCGAAGAACAGGAACATGATCGAGAAGCCGGTGTACGTGACGGCTCTGAGACGGAGCGGTTGCAATGTCGGCGTGGGTGGAAGTGGCACGGGGAAAGAGACGATGTTCATATCTTTGTCTCCCGAGTTTGTGCGGGTCATGACGTGACCGCCGTGACGTGATTGGTGTTGGGCAGCTGGGCCACTCTCCTGGCGCGGGCGGCGAGTTCGTTGAAGACTGTGTCACGCGCCCCGAATAATTCTTGTCTACCCCCGTTGAGGACCAGCACCTTGTCGACTTTCTCCATGATACCCGGGCGGTGTGCGATCAGGATAATTGTGGTGCCCGTCGACTTGACTGCGCCAATGACGGCTATCAGGGCGTCTTCGCCCTCACGGTCGAGGTTGGAGTTCGGTTCGTCCAGGATGATGAGTGTCGGATCGCCGTAGAGTGCCCGCGCCAACCCGATTCGTTGGCGCTGTCCGCCTGACAACGATGCACCGGATTCACCGACTTGAGTTTCGTAACCTTTCGGCAGGCCCTTGATCAATTCGTGAACGCCCGCCAGTTGCGCGGCTTTGACAACGCTGTTGAAGACAGCGGGGCTGAGCTTCGTGAAGCGAGCGATGTTCTCCGCGATGGTACCGGCGAACAACTCGATGTCCTGTGGCAAATACCCGACGTGCCGACCACGGTCCTCAGCGGCCCACTCGGCGACGTCCATACCGTCGAGCAAAGCGCGACCAGCTGATGGGCGCCAAGCGCCGGCAAGCACACGTGCCAGACTTGTCTTACCAGATGCGCTCGGGCCGATTAGTGCCATCACTTCACCGGGCTTGAGCTGGAAACTCACTCCTTTCAAAACATGCTCGCCGCCACCCTGCCGGGCAAGGATGATACTCTCTGCCTCAAACTTTCCTTGTGGGTGTGGCAACGACAATACTGCCTTGGCCTCGGGTCGCTGGCCGACGAACGCGGTGAGACGCTTGTAAGCGGCACGTGCCCCGAGTGTCGCTTTCCACGTGCTGATTGCTTGCTCCACCGGAGCCAACGCGCGACCCATCAAGATTGAGGATGCGATCATAACGCCCGGAGAGGCCTCGTTTTGCAGAACTAGGTAAGCGCCCAGGCCGAGGACTGCCATTTGCAAGGCCATCCGCCAGAAACGGGCGACAGACGCGATGGCGGTAGCGCGGTTGCCGGCGGTGGCTTGTCCGGTGCTCGCTTCATCTTGCTGCTCCTGCCAACGGTCGAGCAATGGCCGCAGCATACCCATGGCCTGGACGACCTCGGCGTTGCGGACTGCCGACTCAGCTTGGCTGAAAACCCGTGCCTGTGCGTTGCCGACCTCCGTCAGCGGCTTGCGGGTGGCGATTTCGTTGAGCAATGCCAGCGCAAACAACACAGACCCGCCGGCCAGCGCCAACCAACCAAGCCAGGGGTGCATGAAGAAGATGGCGATGAAGAAGATTGGTGCCCACGGTGCGTCAAGGATCGGGTAGATGCTCGGGCTGGTGAAGAAACTCCGCACTTGATCGAGATCGCGGAGAGATCGCGCGCTACCTTGACCCGGCGCGACGGCCGCCTGCTCTACCGACGCGGTCAACAGGACTGGGGCCAGCCTCGCGTTTATCCACGCGCCGACGGTTGACAGCAGGCGGGCGCGTACTACTTCGAGCCCGGCCATTGTCGCGATAGCCGCGCCGGCCATCAACGACAACGCTACCAACGTTTCCACGCTGTGGCTGGACAGCACGCGGTGGTAGACTTGCAGCATGTAGAGCGCGCTGGTGAGCATCAGTATGTTGATGCCGGCGCTGAACCAGATAAGCGGCCTGATGGCGCGTTTGGCCTCTTTCATCACCGCTTGCAGAGCGGGAGTCTGTTGGTCGCTTGTTTTCATGATGGCTATCGCGATCGCAATCGCGCCCGCTCTCCCGCGGGCGCACGCTAGCTCGCTTTTTGGCTTCTGAAATCCTTCAAAGGCATGATGCTTCTCTTCAGGATTTTTCAGGAAGAATGAGATGCCGGCCGAAAATTGCCGCCTTCAGGTCATGTAAAACCGACGTTTCCATTGCCAACTGTGGGGATTGTGTGGATGACGTGCCGGACATTCGCGCGTATTTCGCTCTTCGACTTTGACGTTCTTCGTGAGGCTTTCAGGAATTCTGTTCTCGATCTCAGGATTGCAGAAGCCGGTTGGGAAGACCACGACCGCATGCTCGTCGAGACCTTGGCCGACGAAGAGCCGGAGGACGACCTCATGCCGCGCATCATCGGGCGCTAGACCCAAATTGAATAGGAATGGCACGCAAAGCGTGGCCAGCCACCCACTGACGGGCGGATCAGGACGCCTTCCCGCTCTAAGTGTTTAGTCGAGGGCCCGCAGCCCGAGTTGCAGCGCATGCCTCACTGTCTCGTTGCGGATGAAATCGCGGCCCTTGTCGGCAAACAGCTTGGGCTCGGCAACGATCGGCCGACCCGCCACGGCGACGCCGAACCAGACCAGCCCGACCGGCTTTTCCGCCGAGCCGCCGCCCGGACCGGCAATGCCGGTGACGGCAAGGGCGAGCCCCGCGCGGGAACGCGTCAATGCGCCCGCCGCCATCTCCAGCGCCGTTTCGCGCGAGACGGCGCCGTGCGCCTCAAGCGTGGCGGCGGAAACGCCGAGCATGTCCATCTTGGCTTCGTTGGAATAGGTGATGAAACCGCGGTCGACCACCGCCGAAGAGCCGGCGATGTCGGTGAGTGCTGCGATGATCATGCCGCCGGTGCAACTCTCGGCCGTCACCAGCATGATGCCGCGTTCTTGGCAGGCCTGGAGCAAGGCGTTTGCAAGGTCGGTGTTGCTCATTCGGGTACGTCACCGGGAAATACAACGCTGGCGGTGGCGATGGCCGCGATGCCTTCCTCGCGGCCGACAAAGCCAAGCTTTTCGTTGGTTGTCGCCTTGATCGAGATGCGGTCCGGCGAGATTCCCAGCATTGCCGAGAGGGCTTCGGTCATCGCCGCGCGATGCGGGCCAACGCGCGGCGCCTCGCAGATCAGCGTGATATCGGCATTGGCGATGCGTCCGCCACGTTCACGCACCAGCTTCGCCGCATGTTCGACGAAAATCCGCGAGGCAGCACCCTTCCATTGCGGATCCGACGGCGGGAAATGCGTGCCGATGTCGCCGGCGCCGCAGGTGGCGAGCAGCGCGTCGGTCAGCGCATGCAGGCCGACATCGGCATCCGAATGGCCGGACAGTTTCTTGTCATGCGGAATGGCGACGCCACAAAGCGTGACATGGTCGCCCGGCTCGAAGGCATGGACGTCGTAGCCATTGCCGGTGCGGATATCAGGAAAACGACGCCGTTCGCCGGAAAGCCGCTGGTCTGCCATTGCAATATCCCGTGCCCAGGTGAGTTTGACATTGTCCGGCGAGCCCGCAACGATCTTCACCGGAATATGCGCCCATTCGGCGATCGCGGCGTCGTCGGTGAAATCAGCCTTGCCCAGATGATGGGCTTTCTCATGGGCGGCAAGCAGCGGCCAGAACGGAAAACCTTGCGGTGTCTGCGCGGCATGAAGTCCGGTCCTGGGGACGGTCTCTTCGATCATGCCGGCGGCCGACTCGCGTTTCAGCGTATCGGCGACTGGCAAAGCGGGCAGCGAACCCTGGCGCTCGCCGATGGCGGCGATCGTGCGGTCGATAAGGGCAGCGTCGACGAAGGGGCGCACGGCATCGTGGACGAGAACCCGGCCCGGTGCATGGTCGCGTAGCGCCAGCAGTCCGAGACGGACCGACGCCTGGCGTGACACGCCGCCGATCACGGCGATGACCCGGTCGGCATTGGCGCCCGCCGCCTGACGGAAGAGGTCGCGGTCGTCGGCATGGATGGCGACGGCGACAGGACCTGTTTTCGGGTGCGACAGGAACGTCTCCAGCGTGCGCGCGATGACGGCGCGGCCACCGATGCGCTGATACTGCTTCGGCCCGTCGGCCTGCCCGGCGCGCGCACCGCGCCCGGCGGCGACGATGACCACCCCGACCCTGTCGTCGATTGTTTCAGTTTGTTTTTCGCTTGCGTCTGTCATAGCGGGAGGCTTAGCGCACGATCCCGAAAAGTGTAATCGGTTTTCGGAAAAGATCGTGCGCCAAATATGAGGTCCAAAGCGTCCTTTGCGCGTCCTGAGGGACGCGCGGCGCTTTGGCCGCGGCTTATTGCGAAGGCCAGCATTTTCCCAAATGCGCCTTAATGTGGCGTCATTCCGCGTTGCACATTGCCTTGCTTCTGGCTAGAGAATGTGCAGCAATTGAACATGCTTGGTTTTTGTGCATGCCTGACTTGAGCAAACTTGACTTGACCAAATTGGCTTTGCCGCTCGACGTCGGAGGGGCGAGAATCCGCAATCGCCTCTTTCTCGCACCCATGTCAGGTATAACAGATGAGCCGTTCCGGCAACGCGCTTACGCACATGGCGCCGGGCTGGTCGTGTCGGAAATGGTGGCGAGCGGTGAGCTTGCCAGGGGCAGGGCCGGTTGCGGACTGCGCATCCGCCATTCCGGACTCCCGGTCCACATGGTCCAGCTTGCCGGCCGCGAGGCGGCGCATATGGCCGAGGGCGCGCGGATAGCCGCGGGTGAGGGCGCCGACATCATCGACATCAATATGGGCTGCCCGGCCAAGAAGGTGACCGGCGGCTATGCCGGTTCGGCGCTGATGCGCGATCTCGACCATGCGCTGTCGCTGATCGAGGCGGTGGTCGGCGCCGTCGAGGTGCCGGTCACGGTCAAGATGCGGCTCGGTTGGGACGAAGGCGCTCTAAACGCACCTCTTTTGGCCCGCCGCGCCGAGCAGGCCGGGGTCAGCATGGTGACGGTGCATGGCCGCACACGTTGTCAGTTCTACCAGGGCAAGGCCGACTGGCGCGCCATTGCCCGCATCAAGCAGGCCGTGTCGATCCCGGTCGTCGCCAATGGCGATGTCGGCTCGCCAGCAGAGGCAGCCATGATCCTCGACCAGTCGGGCGCCGATGCGGTGATGGTCGGCCGCGCGCATTACGGCGCGCCGTGGACGGCGGGCAGCATAGCGGCGACGGCGGCCGGTGAAACGGCGTCCGGCATTCCCGCAAGCCCGCAAGCGCTCGCCGACTATGTCATTGCCCATTACGAGGACATGCTGGCGCTATACGGCATCGAAAGCGGCCTGCGCCAGGCGCGCAAGCACCTTGGCTGGTATCTCGACCGCCATGCCGCCAGCGCCGCCTCCGACCAGCGCAAGGCGATCCTCACCTCTTTCGAGCCGGCACAGGTCATTGCTCGGTTGCGCGACGTGTTCCAAAGCGCTGCGGAGTCAGCCGATCTGCGGAGCGCGGCATGAGCGCGACTGTCGCACAGAACACGGACATGGCTGACGCCGCCCACATCGTGCTGAACACCATCCGCCGCCCCGTGATCATGGTCGATCAGGAAGGCTTCATCACCTTCGCTAACGCCGATGCCGAGGATTTCTTCCGCTCGAGCGCGACCATGCTCGCCCGCAACACGTTGTCCAAGCTCATTCCCTTCGGCAGTCCGTTGCTGACGCTTGTCGACCAGGTGCGCGAGCGCCGGGCGCCGGTCAACGAATACCGGGTCGACGTGTCGTCGCCACGCCTCGGCATCGAGAAGGTCGTTGACCTCTATGTCGCGCCGGTGTCGGAATTTCCGGGCTCCGTGGTCGTCATGTTCCAGGAACGGTCGATGGCCGACAAGATCGACCGGCAGATGACGCATCGCGGCGCGGCGCGCTCGGTGACAGGCCTTGCCGCCATGCTCGCCCACGAGATCAAGAACCCGCTATCCGGCATCAGGGGCGCTGCCCAGCTGCTCGAACTGTCGGCTTCCGACGAGGATCGCGCGCTGACCCGGCTGATCACCGACGAGACCGACCGCATCGTCTCGCTGGTCGATCGCATGGAGGTGTTCTCCGACGAGCGGCCGATCGACCGTTATCCGGTCAACATCCATGTCGTTCTCGACCATGTGAAGGCAATTGCCAAGAACGGTTTTGCCAGTCGGATCAAGATATTGGAGGATTATGATCCTTCATTGCCTCCGGTTTTCGCCAACCGCGACCAGCTCATCCAGGTGTTCCTCAACCTGGTCAAGAATGCCGCCGAGGCCATTGGCGGCGATCCGCAAGGCGAGATCACCTTGTCGACCGCGTTCCGGCCGGGCATCCGTGTCTCCGTTCCGGGATCGCAGGGCCGCGTGTCGCTGCCGCTGGAGTTCTGCGTGCGCGACAACGGCTCCGGTGTTTCCGAAGATATCCTGCCAATCCTGTTCGACCCGTTTATCACCACCAAACCGAACGGGTCGGGGCTCGGTCTTGCGCTGGTCGCGAAAATCGTCGGCGAACATGGCGGCATCATCGAATGCGATTCGACGCCGCGCGGAACCACCTTCCGCATTCTGATGCCGGCTTGGAAAGAAACGCCGTTCGGCACGGACGATGATGGCGAAGGAGACCGCAAATGACGGTTCGCGGCAATATTCTCGTCGCCGACGACGACGCAGCCATCCGCACGGTCCTCAATCAGGCGCTTTCGCGCGTCGGCCATGAGGTGCGGGTGACCTCCAACGCATCCACTCTTTGGCGCTGGGTGGCGGCGGGCGAGGGCGATCTCGTCATCACCGACGTGGTCATGCCCGACGAGAACGCCTTCGACATGCTGCCCCGCATCAAGAAGGCGCGGCCGGAATTGCCGGTCATCGTCATGAGCGCCCAAAACACGTTCATGACCGCGATCCGTGCCTCCGAGACCGGCGCCTATGAATATCTGCCCAAGCCGTTCGACCTGACCGAGCTTCTCAACATCGTCAACCGGGCGCTGTCGGAGCCCAGGCGCCCGAAGATCGATGCGCGGGCGGACGAGCCGCCGGAAACGATGCCACTGGTCGGCCGTTCGGCGGCGATGCAGGATATCTACCGCATGCTGGCGCGCATGATGCAGACCGACCTGACGGTGATGATTTCAGGCGAATCGGGCACCGGCAAGGAGCTGGTGGCCCGCGCGCTGCACGAATATGGCCGCCGTCGCGGCGGCCCCTTCGTCGCCATCAACATGGCGGCGATCCCGCGCGACCTGATCGAATCGGAACTGTTCGGGCACGAGAAGGGCGCCTTTACCGGCGCACAGAACCGTTCCACCGGCCGTTTCGAGCAGGCCGAGGGCGGCACGCTGTTCCTCGACGAGATCGGCGACATGCCGATGGAAGCGCAGACGCGCCTGCTGCGCGTGCTGCAACAAGGCGAATACACCACCGTCGGTGGCCGCACGCCGATCAAGACCGATGTGCGCATCGTCGCCGCCACCAACAAGGATCTGCGCACGCTGATCAACCAGGGGCTGTTCCGCGAGGATCTGTTCTACCGGCTGAATGTCGTGCCGCTCAGGCTGCCGGCGCTGCGTGAGCGGTCCGAGGACATTCCCGACCTTGTCCGGCACTTCTTCAAGATCGGCGCCAGCGAGGGCCTGCAGACCAAGCGCATTTCCACCGGCGGCATCGAGCTGATGAAGCGCTATCCCTGGCCCGGCAATGTGCGCGAGCTCGAAAATCTCGTCCGCAGGCTGGCCGCGCTCTACTCGCAGGACGAGATTTCCGCCGAGATCATCGAGGCGGAACTGAAAACCGGCGAGCGGCCGGTCGTTCCCGGCGGCGGCAACCTCATTCCCGACGATCTGTCCATCGGCCAGGCCGTGGAACATTTCTTGCAGCGCTATTTCGCGTCCTTTGCCGGCGAATTGCCGCCCGCCGGCCTCTATCAGCGCATTCTCTCCGAGGTCGAATATCCGCTGGTCCTGGCCTCGATGACGGCGACCCGCGGCAATCAGATCAAGGCCGCGGAACTGCTGGGGCTGAACCGCAACACGCTGCGCAAGAAGATCCGCGAACTCGGCGTCAACGTCTACAAATCGTCCAGGCAAGTGTAGAGCCGCCCCGTTTTTCCGGGGATCGATCGCCGAAAGATTTCCGTCCAGGTCACACTTGTTGCATAATCGCCACAATGCGTTGCATAGATCCGACGCAATCATTGGCTCCACACGGCAACATGGCTTCACAGGCACCGACACTGAGTGAACGGCTTTTCAGCAAGCCCGGCCCGAGGGACGGGCGCCGGCTGCTTGCGCTGCCCGGCGTGGTTGCGATTGCCGGAGCGCTGGTGACGGCAGCGATCTCCTTCACCATTCTCGTCGGCGCCACGCCAATCGTCCCGAACGAGAAGACGACGCTGGCGCTCATCGCCCTCAACGCCGCCTTCGTCCTGTTCCTGATCGCGCTGGTCGGGCGCGAAGTGCATCGCATCGTGATGGCGCGCCGGCACGGCAAGGCGGCATCACGGCTGCATGTGCGCATCGTCGCGATGTTTGCCCTGGTCGCTGCAATACCCGCCATCATGGTGGCGATCATCGCCTCGATCACGCTGGACATCGGCCTCGACCGCTGGTTCGAAATCCGCACCAAGACGATCGTCAATTCGTCGCTGTCGATTGCGGACGCCTATGTGCAGGAGAACGCGCGCAATCTCCAGGGGACGACGCTGTCGATGGCTTATGACCTCGACGCGTCGCGCACGCTCTACGGTCTCGACCGGACCGGTTTCCTCGATCTCATGAACAAGGAAGCCATTGGCCGTTCGCTGGCCCATGCCGCACTCATCAAACCCGACGGTTCCTTCGTCATGAGCGCCAAGACCGATGCGAACTTTGCCATGCCGGAGCCACCGGAAGGCGCCGTCGCCAGTGCCACCGATGGCAGGCCGGTGCTGATCGAGCCCAAGACGCGCAACATCATGGGCGCCATCGTCAAGCTGCGCGAAATCGAAGGGCTCTATCTCTACACCATCCGCCTCGTTGATCCCGAAGTGATCAAGGCGCGGCAGATCGTCAGGTCCAACGCCGACGAATATCGTGGCCTCGAAGACAATCGCCGCACCTCGCAAGTGGCCTTCGCGCTGCCCTATTTGTCGCTGACGCTGATCATCATCCTGTCCGCCATCTGGACCGGTATTGCGGTCGCCGACCGTCTGGTGCGGCCGATCCGTCAGCTCATCGGCGCGGCCGACGAGGTGGCGACCGGCAATCTCGACGTTGCCGTGCCCGTTCGGCCCTCCGATGGCGACGTCGCCTCGCTCGGCGATACCTTCAACAAGATGCTCCTGGAGCTGAAATCGCAGCGTAATGAGATCCTGTCCGCCAAGGATCTGATCGATGAGCGGCGGCGGTTTTCGGAAGCGGTGCTTGCCGGCGTCACCGCTGGCGTCATCGGCGTCGATCCCTATGGCATCGTTACCATCGTCAACCGCTCGGCCGAGACGATGCTGGCCATATCGGCCACCGCCACACTCGGGCAGAACCTTTCCGCGGTGCTGCCGCATGTCGGCCGCGTCTTCGAGATCGGCCGCAAGTCGGGAAAACCGGTCTATCGCGAGCAGGTGACCTTCTACCGCGCCGGCACGGAGCGGACCTTCAACGTGCAGATCACGATCGAGGCTGGCGATGACGGTTCGGAGGAAAAATCCTATGTCGTGACGGTCGATGACATCACCGATCTGGTGCAGGCACAGCGCTCGTCGGCCTGGGCCGACGTGGCGCGGCGCATCGCCCACGAGATCAAGAACCCGCTGACGCCGATTCAGCTTTCCGCCGAGCGCATCAAGCGCCGCTACGGCAAGGTCATCACCGAGGACCGCGAGGTTTTCGATCAGTGCACCGATACGATCATCCGGCAGGTCGAGGATATCGGCCGCATGGTCGACGAGTTCTCCGCCTTCGCGCGCATGCCCAAGCCTGAAATGAAGTCCCTTGATTTGCGCGAATCATTGCGCGAGGCCTCGTTCCTCGTCGAAGTGAGCCGCGCCGACATCACTTTCGAGCGTGTGTTCGGCAACGAGCCGCTGAAAGGCACCTTCGACAGCCGGCTGATGGCGCAGGCTTTCGGCAATGTCATCAAGAACGCAGCCGAGGCCATTGACGGACTTGATCAAAAGGATCGTTCGGACGGCATAATCCGGATTCAGGCCGGGCGCCAGAATGGCGCGATTCGCATTGATGTCATCGACAATGGCAAAGGCTTGCCGCGCGAGAATCGCCAGCGGCTGCTCGAGCCCTATATGACGACGCGCGAGAAGGGCACCGGGCTCGGCCTCGCTATCGTCAAGAAGATCGTGGAGGACCATGGCGGCCGGCTCGAACTGCATGATGCGCCGGCGGACTTCCACGGTGGGCGGGGTGCGATGATCAGCATCATCCTGCCGCCTGCCGCCGTTGCCGCGCCACCGCGCGGCGAGGGCAGGACGGAAAACGAGAGAGAAACTGAAAAGGTCGGTAATGGCGTCTGACATTCTCATCGTCGATGACGAGGAAGACATCCGCGAACTTGTCGCCGGTATTTTGAGCGACGAAGGTCACGAAACCCGCACGGCATTCGATGCCGACAGCGCGCTTGCGGCGATCGCCGACCGGGCGCCGAGGCTGATTTTCCTTGACATCTGGCTGCAGGGCTCGCGGCTGGACGGGCTGGCGTTGCTCGACGAGATCAAGACGATGCATCCCAACCTGCCGGTGGTGATGATCTCCGGCCACGGCAATATCGAAACGGCGGTCTCCGCCATCCGCCGCGGCGCCTACGACTTCATCGAAAAGCCCTTCAAGGCCGACAGGCTGATCCTGATCGCCGAGCGTGCGCTGGAGACCTCTAAGCTGAGACGGGAGGTTTCGGATCTCAAGCAGCGCAGCGGCGAGACCTTCGACCTGATTGGCATGTCGTCGGCGATGAGCCAGTTGCGCCAGACCATCGAGCGCGTCGCGCCGACCAACAGCCGTGTCATGATCATCGGTCCGTCCGGTTCCGGCAAGGAGCTCGCGGCTCGCGCCATCCATACATTGTCGGCGCGCAAGGGCGCGCCTTTCGTCACGCTGAGCGCCGCCAACATCACGCCCGAACGCATGGAGGTCGAGCTGTTCGGCACCGAATCGAACGGCGTCGAACGCAAGGTCGGCGCGCTGGAGGAAGCCCATCGCGGCATTCTCTACATCGATGAAGTGGCCGACATGCCGCGCGAGACGCAGAACAAGATCCTGCGCGTGCTGGTGGAACAGCAGTTCGAACGGGTAGGGGGCACCAAGCGGGTCAAGGTCGATGTCCGCATCATCTCGTCGACCTCGCAGAACCTGGAGGCGATGATCGCCGACGGCCGTTTCCGCGAGGATCTCTACCACCGCCTGGCGGTGGTTCCGGTCATGGTGCCGGGGCTGGCCGAGCGGCGGGAGGACATTCCCTATCTGGTCGACAATTTCATGAAGCAGATCGCCCGGCAGGCCGGTATCCGGCCGCGGCGCATCGGCGACGACGCGCTGGCCGTGCTGCAGGCTCACAACTGGCCGGGCAACGTCCGCCAGTTGCGCAACAATGTCGAACGGTTGATGATCCTGGCTCGCGGCGACGATGTCGATGCGCCGATCACCGCCGACCTTCTGCCCGCCGAGATCGGCGATGTCATGCCGCGCACGCCAAATCAGTCCGACCAGCACATCATGGCGCTGCCCTTGCGTGAAGCGCGCGAACAGTTTGAGAAGGATTACCTGATCGCCCAGATCAACCGTTTTGGCGGCAACATTTCGAAGACCGCCGAATTCATCGGCATGGAGCGCTCGGCGCTGCATCGCAAGCTGAAGTCGCTGGGCGTCTGACCGGCGGCCTGCCGTGGCCTTGCTGCTTCTGGCCCACGTATTTGTCGGTTACGCCGGTGGCGGAATCGCTTAAGAAAGCCGGGAATATCCTTGAGGATTGCAGATGCCGCGCATTGCCTATGTGAACGGGCGCTATGTCGCTCACGCCGACGCCTGTGTGCACATCGAGGATCGCGGCTACCAGTTTGCCGACGGCGTCTACGAGGTCTGCGAGGTGGCGCGCGGCTTCATCGTCGACATGCCGCGCCATCTCGCCCGGCTGGACCGATCGTTGCGCGAGCTTTCGATCGACTGGCCGGTGACGCGGCGCGTGTTGCCGCTCATCCTGCGTGAAGTGGTGCGCCGCAACCATGTCGCCAACGGCCTAGTCTATCTCCAGGTGACGCGCGGCGTTGCCAGCCGCGACTTTGTCTTCCCGGCGGCCGGCACGAAACCATCGCTGGTGGTGACCGCTCGGAAAGCCGACCCGGCCGCTGCCGCCAAGCGTGCCGAGGGCGGGATCAAGGTCATCACCGTGCCGGAGAATCGCTGGGACCGGGTCGATATCAAATCCGTCGGCCTGCTGCCCAATGTGCTTGCCAAACAGAAGGCCAAGGAAGCCGGCGCTCAGGAAGCCTGGTTCGTCGATGCCGACGGCACCGTCAAGGAAGGCGGCTCGTCGAACGCCTGGATCATCACCAGGGATGGCGTGCTGGTGACGCGGCCGGCCGAGCACGGCATCCTGCGCGGCATCACCCGCACCACGCTGTTTGAAGTGGCCGCCAAGCTGGGGCTGACGATTGAGGAGCGGGGGTTTTCGGTCACTGAGGCCAAGGCCGCGCGCGAGGCTTTCATCAGTTCCGCGACGACGATCGCCATGCCGATCGTGGCGATCGACGGCGTTCCCGTGGCCAACGGCCATCCCGGCTCAATAACACTTTCCTTGCGGCAGGCCTTTTTTGACGTTGCGGAAAAAAGTCCGGCCTGATAACCGCACAGGTGGAATGAACATCAATATATCTCGTTCTGCTTGTCGTTACTGACGGCAAGAGGGTGTTTGTACGCTTGACATGGGCCGGTTAATTTGGCGCATTGGCCTGCAAACCGAAGGGGATCGGCGGAAAGACAAGAACAATGGCGGAACGATCGCAAAACCTTCAGGACCTGTTCCTGAACTCAGTTCGCAAGAGCAAGAACCCGCTCACCATCTTCCTCATCAACGGCGTTAAGCTGACCGGGGTGGTCACTTCGTTCGACAACTTCTGTGTTCTGCTGCGTCGTGACGGCCATTCCCAGCTCGTCTACAAGCACGCCATTTCCACGATCATGCCGAGCCAGCCGGTTCAGATGTTCGATGGCGAGGAAAGCCAGGGCGCCTGATTGGCACGTGAGAAAGACGCGGACCGTAGCGTCCGCGGAAAAAAATCGTCACATCAGCCCGGCACGGAGGCCAAGGGTCCAACCCGGGCTGTCGTCATCGTGCCGGTACTCACCCGCCAGCAGCGCGGTGACGACGACACGAACCGTCCACGCCTGACGCGTTCAGCCGAGGCCCGGCACGACGAGGCGGTCGGCTTGGCCCGCGCTATCGACCTCGACCCGATCCACACCGCAGTCGTGACCGTCAACGACCCGCGCCCGGCGACCTTGCTCGGCAGTGGCAAGGTCGCGGAATTCGCCGAGATCGTCAAAGAGGGCCATGCGGAACTGGTCATCGTCGATCACCCGCTGACGCCGGTGCAGCAGCGCAATCTCGAAAAGGAATTGAACGCTAAGGTGCTGGATCGCACCGGGCTGATCCTGGAGATCTTCGGCGAGCGCGCGCGCACCAAGGAAGGCACGCTGCAAGTCGAGCTTGCTCATCTCAACTATCAGAAGGGCCGGCTCGTCCGCAGCTGGACCCACCTTGAGCGCCAGCGCGGCGGCGCCGGCTTTCTCGGCGGTCCCGGCGAAACGCAGATCGAATCGGACCGGCGTGTCCTGCAGGACAAGATCATCAAGCTGAAGCACGAGCTGGAAACCGTGCGGCGCACCCGCGACCTCCACCGCGCCAAGCGCAAGAAGGTGCCGTTTCCGGTGGTGGCGATCGTCGGCTACACCAATGCCGGCAAGTCGACGCTGTTCAACAGGCTGACCGGAGCAGGGGTTCTGGCCGAGGACATGCTGTTTGCCACGCTCGATCCAACGTTGCGCCGCGTGCGCCTGCCGCACGGGACGCCGGTTATCCTGTCGGATACGGTCGGCTTCATTTCAGACCTGCCGACACATCTGATCGCAGCCTTCCGGGCGACGCTGGAAGAGGTGGTCGAAGCCGATCTCGTCATCCATCTGCGCGATATTTCGGACCCCGACACGACAGCACAGGCCGAGGATGTCGAACGCATTCTCGCCGATCTCGGCGTCGATGCCGGCGACACCGAGCGCGCCATCGAAGTATGGAACAAGATCGACCGGCTCGACGAGGGCAACCGGGCACGGTTGCTTGCAGACGGGGTCGACGGCAACAAGACGCCACCGATCGCCATATCTGCCGCCACCGGCGAAGGCATCGATGCGCTGAAGGCGATCATCGAGACCAGGGTGTCGGGCGAGCTGGCAACGCTGACAATCACCCTCACGCCCGCTCAACTTGGCCTTGTCGACTGGCTCTACCGCAATGGCGACATCGTTTCGCGGGCCGACAATGAGGATGGCAGCGTGACCGTTTCGCTCAAGGCGACGCAAAGCGCGCGCGAAGAGATCGAAAGCCGATTGCACCGCAAAAACAACGGGTAAATCCGGTTATTTTGCGCTTTTGGCTTGCTGCCAGAGTGCTTCCATTTCGTCCAGCGTCGCCTTCTCGAGCGTGTTGCCGGACGCTTCCAACGTCCGCTCGACATAGTGGAAGCGCGAGCGGAATTTCTCGTTGGTGCCGCTGAGCGCGGCTTCGGAATCGAGCTTGAGGTGCCGGCCGAGATTGACGACGGCAAACAGCATGTCGCCGAACTCGTCCTTGATCGACGCCGTGTCGCCCTTGGACAGCGCCTCGCGCAGTTCGCCGATCTCCTCCTCGATCTTGTCGAGGATCGGCCTGGCCTCGCTCCAGTCGAAGCCGACGCGGGCCGCTTTTTCCTGCAGCTTCAGTGCCCGGGTCAGCGCGGGCAGGGCGACCGGTACGCTATCGAGAAAGCCTTCGCCGTTGTCTTCGGGATCGAGCCCGCAGGCGAGGCGGGCGTTTCGCTTTTCCGCCTTCTCCTCGGCCTTGATCTTCTCCCACATGCCCTTGGCCATGCCGGCGTTGCGAGCCTTCTCATCGCCGAAGACATGCGGGTGACGACGGATCATTTTCGTGGTGATGGCCTGGACCACGTCGCCGAAGGCGAATTCGCCGACTTCCTCGGCCATTTGCGCATGGTAGACGACCTGCAGCAGGAGATCGCCGAGTTCGTCGCGCAGATCGTCGAGATCGCCGCGCGCGATCGCGTCCGCCACCTCGTAGGCTTCCTCGATCGTGTAAGGCGCTATGGTCGAAAAATCCTGCTCGATGTCCCAGGGGCAGCCGGTTTTTGGCGCCCGCAGCGCCGCCATGATCTCGATCAGCCGGGAGATGTCTTTCGAAGGTTTCATCGGGCGGATGCTATCGTGCGTCCGGCCGCGCGGCCAACGCTGTCAGCCGGCGCCGGCGCCTTGTCCACAGCTGCGCGGAACAGTCTCGTCAGTCGAGCACCGAGACGATCGCCTTGGCGAGTGCATCCATCCCGTCCTCGGGCAGGCCTGCCACGTTGATGCGGCTGTCGCCGACCATATAGACGCCGTGCTCGGCACGCAGCCGCTCGACCTGCGCCTCGGACAGGCCGAGGCGGGAAAACATGCCGCGATGGCTGGCGACGAAATCGAAGCGGTCGGAATTGGACTGCCGCCGCAACGCCTCGGCGAACTGGACCCGAAGCCTGAGCATGCGCAGCCGCATGTCTTCCAGTTCCGCTTCCCAGTCGGCGCGCAAGGCGGCATCTTCCAGCACGATGCGCACGGCGGCCGCACCGTGGTCCGGCGGCATCGAATACATGGCGCGCGCCGCAGACAGCATCTGGCCCATCGCCACATCCGCCTGGGCGCCGTCCTTGGCCAGGATCATCGCCGCGCCGACACGGTCGCGATAGACGGCAAAGTTCTTCGAGCAGCTCGAGGCGACGACCATTTCAGGGACTTTTGCGGTCATGATGCGCAGGCCGGCGGCGTCCGCGTCGAGACCTTCGCCAAAGCCCTGATAGGCGATGTCGACAAAAGGCAGCAGGCCGCGCTCGACCACAAGATCGGTAATTTCGGACCATTGCGCGGTATCGAGATTGGCGCCGGTCGGGTTATGGCAGCAGCCATGCAGCAGCACCACGTCGCCGCTCTTTGCAGTGCGTAGCGCCGTCAGCATGTCGGCGAAGCGCACCGCACCGGAAGCAGCGTCGAAATAGGGGTAATCGCGGATCTGCAGGCCGGCGGCGCGCATCACAGGTGGGTGGTTCGGCCATGTCGGGTCGGACAGCCAGATCGTCGCGTCGGAGCGGGTCCGCTTGAGCAATTCGGCCACCAGCCGCAGTGCGCCGGAGCCGCCGGGCGCCTGCGCGGCGCGGATGCGCGTCAGGTCGGCCGCGGGGCCGAAGGTGAGCTTCGCCATCGCGGAGTTGAAGCCGGTGTCGCCGGCAAGGCCGAGATAGGTCTTGGTATCCTGGCTCTGCAGCAGGCGCTTTTCGGCTTCGCGCACGGCGCGCATAACCGGCGTCTTGCCGTCGCGGTCCTTGTAGACGCCGACTCCGAGGTCGACCTTGTCGGGGCGCGGATCGGCGCGATAGAGGCCGATCAGGGCAATGATCTTGTCGGCGGCGGCGGGCTGCAGGTCTTCGAACATCGATATCGTCCCAATGGCGGCGGAGTGATACGCAAATCGGCCGCCTTGCGCCAGCGCTTTCATGTGCGCCATACCGAATGCCGTGCGATCGGCAAGACGGAAGTGAGCCCTACACGTTCCCGTTACATCGGCGTAGTTTGAATAAGCACTTCCGGGACAAGCGCGAGAATGACGGCGTGAGACAATGATGAGCCGGCAAGAACAGTTCGACCTCGCGGTTGTCGGCGCGGCATTGTCGGTCTGGCTCATGCGCGCGCCGCCGCCCGGCGTGGCCCTTCGGTGGTCGTCATCGATCGCGACGCGCATTCCAGAGCCGTCGCCGTGTCAGCGCATTCAGCAGGCTTTGCGGCACGCGAGATTGATATCGTGGGAAAAATTTTCGCAATGAAGGGATTAAAGTCCCTGCGTGTTCCGTAAACAGGGCATGAAACCATCGATGCCACGTTTCGATATCACGGGACAGCTCGGTTCGCTGCGCCGCTACGCGCGTTCGTTGACGCGCAATAGTGCCGATGCCGAGGATTTGGTGCAGGATGCGCTGGTGCGGGCCTATGAGAGGCGCAGCACCTTCCGCTCCAGCGGAAACCTGCGCGCATGGCTGCTGTCGATTGTCCACAATGCCTTCATTGACGGAATACGGTCCCGCAAATCCGAAGCGGCGCGCATCGAGCAGGCCGAATACCTTGCCGACGCCAACATGGACGCCCCCCAGGAGCATTCGATCCGCCTGGCGCAGGTGCGTGAAGCTTTTTTCAAATTGCCCGAAGAGCAGCGTTCGGCACTGCATCTCGTCGCCATCGAGGGACTTACCTACAGCCGGGCGGCCGAGGTGAGCGGCGTGCCGCTTGGAACGTTGATGTCACGCATCGGTCGTGCGCGGGCGGCGCTGCGCGAGATGGAAGACACGGCGCCTGCGCGCGCGAAAAGCCACCTCAGGATCGTAGGAGACCAGTCATGAACGAACTGCGCGATCCGATAATCGATGCCGACCTTGATGCCTATGTCGACGACCAGTTGGACGTTGCACGCCGCATTGAAGTTGGGGCGTTTCTTTCGACCCGTCCGGAGGCGGCGGCACGGGTGATGTCCGATCTCAGGACGCGCGACGAACTGCGCATGGCGCTTGCGGGGTCCCAAGGCATGGCGCGGCCGGCAACAGCCGATGCGGCACGCCGGCTGGAGCGGGGCTTGGCCCGGGACCGCGTCTTCGGCGCGTTGCAGCGGGTGGCCGCGGTTGCTGTCTTTGTTGCTGCCGGCTGGCTGGCGCACAGCATGCTTGGACCGATATCGGTGACTAAAGTCGTCGCCTCGACCCAGCCGCCTGTCTACCTGCAGGAAGCGATCCAGGCGCACAAGACGACGATCGTGCGCGAGACCATGTCGTCCCAGTTGGAAGCGCCGAACTACAACGCGGACGAGATCCGCGCCGCCACGGCGATCGTCATGCCGTCACTGCCGACCGACTGGAAGGTCCGCGACGTACAGATCTATCCATCGCGGTTCGGCCCGAGCGTCGAAATGGCTGTTGAAACAAAGGATATGGGATTGGTCTCGCTCTTCGCGATCAGACCCGGAACATTCGACGTGGTCAAGCCGACCGTCGCGCCTTCGGGCGACATCTCCTCGGCTTACTTCCAGGTCGGCGACGTCGCCTACGCAGTCGTTGCTCGAAGCGGTGTGCGCGACCTCGATCGCACCGCGGAAACGCTTGCCAGTACGCTTTACTGATCCCGCCTTACCAGGAGAATTCGCATGAACATCCCTAATCTAAGATACAGCGCTGGTGCTGGCACTCGAGCCGGAGCCGACTACGACCAGGGCCTGCGCCAGCATATGCTGCGCGTTTACAACTATATGGGTCTCGGCCTTGTCGTCACCGGTATCATCGCCTATGCGGTGGCTTCGACGCCCGCACTCTACGTGCCGATCTTTTCCAGCCCGCTGAAGTGGGTGGTGATGTTGGCGCCGCTCGCCTTCGTGCTCTTGTTCTCGTTCCGGATGCAGACCATGTCCGCGGCCGGCGCCCAGGCCATGTTCTGGGCATTCTGCGCGGTCATGGGCCTGTCGCTCGCTTCCGTGTTCCTGGTCTTCACCGGCACCAGCATTGCGCGCACCTTTTTCATCGCTGCCACCATGTTCGGCGCCACCAGCCTTTACGGCTACACGACCAAACGCGACCTGACCCAGTTCTCGTCCTTCCTGATCATGGGCCTGATCGGCGTGGTGATCGCCAGCGTCGTCAACATCTTCCTCGGCTCGACCGCGCTGCAGTTCGCGATCTCGGTGATCGGCATCGCCGTGTTCATCGGCCTTACCGCCTGGGACACGCAGACGATCAAGGAACAATATGCCGAGAATTTCGGCGCGGAATCACAGCAGAAGCTCGCCGTCTTCGGCGCATTCTCGCTCTATCTGAACTTCATCAATATCTTCCAGCTCTTGCTGAATTTCACCGGCGAGCGCGAATAATCGACCGACCGTAGCAGGCAACACGTCGAACCTTGCCGTGGCCGAAGGGAAACCTCCGGCCACGGTTTTCATTTGAGGCCGCGCGCGAACACGCCGGCTTGCCTGTAGCGCTTTCGCAGCCGTCTGAGGTGTGGCGTAGCCTGCGCTCTTGAGTTCCCGCGGGGCCTTTTGCTAGCCTGCCGGCCATGCCAGCCACCCGTGAGGACATATGGAACAGGATCGTCTGACACTTCACGGTGACGGCATCTCGGCGACAATAGTCGGCCAGGGCGCCGAACTGGTTTCGCTGCAAGACACGGATGGGTTGGAGTTCTTGTGGCAGGCCGGGCCGGCCTGGCGGCGGCATTCGCCGGTGCTGTTTCCGATCGTCGGCCGGCTGAAGGGCGATCAAATGCGCCATCGAGGCCAGTCCTACCCGATGACGCAGCACGGATTCGCGCGCGACAAGCCGTTCGCCTGGGAGGAGAGGGGGGCTCGATCCTGTACGCTGGTTCTCACCGACGATGCCGATACCCGCAGTCACTACCCGTTCGCCTTTCGCCTGGCCGTGACCTACAGGCTGGATCGCCGGCAGCTTGGCGTGACCTTCGACATCACCAACACGGGCGACGAGCCGCTTCCGGCCTCGATCGGGGCGCATCCGGCCTTCAATTGGCCGTTGCTGCCGGATCTGGCCAAGACGGATTATCGGCTGACCTTTGCCGATGACGAGCGGGCGCCGATCCGTCGGCTCAAGGACGGCCTGCTGCTGGCTACGCCACAGCCGACGCCTATTGATGGAAAAATTCTCGCCCTGTCCGAGCGCCTGTTTGACGACGACGCCGTGATCCTGGATCGGCCAGCAAGCGCCAGCGTGCGTTATGGTGCCGAGCGTGGTCCGGCGATCGAGATGTCGTGGCAGGGATTTCGGGAATTGGGCATCTGGTCCAAGCCAGGCGGTGCGCCGTTCCTGTGCATCGAACCCTGGCACGGCATTGCGAGCCCTGCCGATTTCGACGGCGAATTCACCAACAAACCGGGCGTGATGTTGATCGCGCCCGCGGCAAAGCGTGTTCTGTCCTACCAGATCGATCTGAGATGATAGCGGTCTGAACGCAGGGAAGAGCATGGACTACGCGATCAAGGCCGAGATCCGCGATCCGCAGGCAAAAACCTTCGCGTTCACCGCGCAGAAAACCATGTATGGCGGCAAGCATGTCGCCGAGGGCGATACGGTTTTCGTGTTCGCAAGCGAGAACGAGGGCGGGCAGGGTCTTATTGCGCGCGGCGTCGTCACATCAGTCGAAGAGATTGCGAAGAAGCATGGCATCGCCCGGCAAACGCCGCGTGTGAGCCTCTCGATCGAACGCACCGCGCTCGTCAAACGACCGCTCGGGCGGCGCGAACTCAAACAT
>NZ_NWQG01000185.1:0-22333 GCF_002529485.1 Mesorhizobium sanjuanii | reverse complement strand
ATATAGGTCGGGCGGCCATGGTTGCAGGTGCCGGAACCCGGCGTCGCCTCCATCTGACGCAGCAGCGCATTCATCTCGTCGGGTTTGAGCAGTCGGCCGGAACGCACCGAGCCGTGGCAGGCCATGGTCGCCGCGATCCTGTCCAGCCGCCCCTTCAGCGTCTCGACCGTGTCATTGTCGGCGATCTCGTCGGCGAGGTCGCGCACCAATTGCTGGACATTGGTTTCGCCGAGCATCGACGGCGTCTCGCGCACGGCGACGGCACCGGGGCCGAAGCGCTCGATGCCGAGGCCGAAGCGGGAAAGCGTTTCGGAATGCATAGCCAGCCGCTCGGCATCCTCTTCCGGCAGGTCGACGATCTCCGGCAAAAGCAGCATCTGTGACGGCACGGCGCGCGAATGCAGCGCGTTTTTCAGCGCCTCGTAGACCAGCCGCTCATGTGCTGCGTGCTGGTCGACGATGACCAGCGAATCCCTGGTCTGCGCGACAATGTAGTTCTCATGCACTTGCGCGCGGGCAGCACCGAGCGCCGTGCCGAGCAGCGTCTGCGTGGCTTCGTCCTGGCCGGCGCGGGCGTCGGCGCTGTGTAGCCCGGCATCGAATGCCGCCTGATCGTTCTCCCGAAACCCGCCATTTCCGGCGCCGTCAAACCCCATGTCGAGCGGCCGCTGCGGCGAGCGGTCGAAACCGGTGAAGCCGGAGGCGCGGGAGGCCGCCTCGTAGCTGCGATGACCATTGGCGGGGCCAGGATGCGCGTAGCTGGCCGCGCCCGGACGGAACGCCGCCATCATGCCGGCAGCCCCCGTGGTGGCGGCGCGAATGCCGGCATTGGCCAGCGCCTCGCGGATGGCGCCGACGATCAGCCCGCGCACCAGTCCCGGATCGCGGAAGCGGACGTCGGCCTTGGCCGGATGGACATTGACGTCGACGATGGCCGGATCGAGGGTCAGGAACAGCACGGTCACCGCATGGCGATCGCGCGGCAGCACATCGGCAAAGGCGCCGCGAATGGCGCCGGCGATCAGCTTGTCGCGCACAGGCCGGCCGTTGACATAGGCATATTGCTGCAGCGCGTTGGCACGGCTGAAGGAGGGAATCGAGACGTGGCCGGCAAGATGCACGCCGTCACGCACCGCGTCGATGGGAACAGCATTGTCGGGAAAGTCGGCACCCATCACTTGCGCGACGCGGGCAAGCCGGCCCTCGGACGTGTCGTCGGTCGCCGGCAGTTCGAGCGTCGAGCGGTCCGAGCCGGCCAGCGTGAAGCGCACGGCGGGGAAGGCGATGGCGATGCGCTTGACCACATCGCTGGTCGCCGAACTCTCGGCGCGCTCGCCCTTCATGAATTTGAGCCGCGCCGGCGTGGCGAAGAACAGGTCGCGGACCTCAACCGTGGTGCCGCGATTGGCCGCCGCCGGCTTGACAGCGGATACGCGGCCGCCCTCGATGCCGATCTCGGCGGCGCCGTCGCCCGCCGCCGTGCGCGAGCGGATCGACAGCCGCGCCACCGAACCGATCGACGGCAAGGCCTCGCCGCGAAAGCCGAGCGAGCGGATGTCGTGAATGTTGTCGGCAAGTTTCGACGTGCAATGGCGCGCGATCGCCAGCGCCAGTTCTTGCTCGGGAATGCCCGAGCCGTCGTCGGTGACGCGGATCAGGTTCAGCCCGCCGCCGGCGGTGACGATCTCGACGCGGGAAGCGCCGGCGTCGAGCGCGTTCTCGACCAGCTCCTTGACCACGCTTGCCGGACGCTCGATGACTTCGCCGGCGGCGATCTGGTTGATCATCGTTTCGGAAAGCTGGCGGATGGGCATGAAGGCACTATACGCGGATTCGTGGCTCATGCGGGAGGGGTAGAATTTGAGGCAATGGTTCACGCCTGCGCGGCAAGCCAATCCCTTACCTTGCGGGCATTGTCGCTGAGTTCGCGGTTCTTTGGCCAGATGATGTGGAAACGCGTGCCGGTTCTCATCACATGGCTGGTGGCGCTCACCAGCAGGCCCGATGCCAGCAGCCGCTCGGCAAGGTGCCGCCAGCCAAGCGCGATGCCTTGCCCCTCCATGACCGCCTGGATCACCAGCGCGTAGTCGTTGATGCGCAGGCCGCGCCCGGCGTCAGCCTGCTTCAGACTGGCCCCGGCGGAACGGAACCATTCTTCCCAGCTCGCGGCCTCGCGAAACGGCTCCTCGAGATGGATGAGGCGGTGTGACGCCAATTCCTCGACGGTCTGCGGCAGGCCGAACTTCGCCACATAGCTGGCGCCCGCGACCGGGAAGATCTCCTCGTCGGCGAGCGGCACGCAATGATAGTCCGGCCATTCCCGGGGCTCGCCTCCGCGCACAGCGAGCGGGATGCCCTCGGCGATGATGTCGAGGTCGCGGTCTGCGGTCTGGATGCGCAGGTCGATGCCCGGCAGTTCGTCGCGGAACTGCTGCAGGCGCGGCATCATCCAGAACGAGCCGAAAGCCGTCGAGGCGGCAACCGTCACATGGCCGCCGGTCACCTGCAGTCGAAGGTCTTCGGCCGACTTGCGGATGTGCGACAGCCCGAGCGAGACATCGGCATGGAAGCGCTCGCCGGCCTCGGTCAGGCTCACCTGCCGGTGGCGGCGCTGGAACAGCTTGGCGCCGAGCCGTTCCTCCAGCCCGCGCACGGCATAGGAGACGGCGGCCTGCGTCATGCCGAGCTCGCGCCCGGCGGCGGTAAAGCTCGACAGCCGCCCTGCCGCCTCGAAGACGATCAGGCTGCCGGCCGAGGGCAAGAGATGTCGCAGGCTTCGCATAAGCAGAGCTTATACAAGAGATCAGGATTTTCCAGCGTCACAGTCATATTTCGTCTCGCTAAGTTGGCTGCTTGGGGAGGATGGAGTTGCCATGAGCGCACCGGCCGTTGAAGTGACCGAACACACCAACCGCCGCGGCGGCGGCCGCCTCGGGCGCAAGGCGCTGCGGGGCGCACCGATAGCGTCGTTTCCGACCCTGGTCCGCCAGATTCCCACCTATCAGATGGTTCCTGACGAGGCGGTGGAGCTGATCCATCAGGAATCGCTCGCCATCCTCGAGGAAGTGGGATGCGAGTTCCGTGACGACGAGGCCATCGCGATGTGGAAGGCGGCGGGGGCCGATGTCTCCGAGACACGTGTCCGCATCGACCGCGCTCTTCTGATGGAACTCGTTTCGAAGGTTCCGCCGGAATTCACGCTCAACGCAAGGAATCCGCAGCGTTCGGTGCGCGTCGGTGGAAACAACTCCATCTTCGTGCCGATGTATGGCGCGCCCTACGTGCGCGATCTCGACAACAACAGGCGCTACGGCACGCTCGCCGACCTCAACAATTTCCACAAGCTCGCCTACATGGCCCCGGCGCTGCACTCGTCGAGCTCGATCATCTGCGAGCCGATGGAAATTGCGGTGCCGAAGCGTCACCTCCACATCATCCATTCGGCGCTGAAGCACTCCGACAAGCCGTTCATGGGCATCGTGACCTCCAGGGAACGAGCCGAAGACACGATGGCGATGGCAGGCATCGTCTTCGGCGAGGATTTTGTCCGCGACAACCCGGTGCTGGTGTCGATCACCAACTGCAACTCGCCGCTGGTCTGGGACGCCACCATGCTGGACGCGATGAAGGTCTATGCGCGCCACAACCAGCCGCTGATTCTGGCGCCCTTCGCCCTGTGCGGCGCCTCGACCTCAGCCTCCGCTGTCGGCGCGGTCGCGCAGGTCAATGCGGAAGCGCTGGCGGGCGTCGCCTTCACGCAGCTCCTGCGTCCGGGTTCGCCGCAGATCTACGGACAGTTCATGGTGACTGTCGACATGAAGACCGGCGCTCCGATGGGCGGCACGCCGGAAGCCGCCCAGATGATGTATCTGATGGGGGCACTGGCGCGGAAGTATCGGCTGCCGTGGCGCACGTCCGGTTTCCATGTCGGCTCGAAGCTCAACGACGCACAGGCTGGCTACGAATCGAACATGCTGATGCATGCGGCCATCCTTTCCGGCGCCAACTACATCTGGCACTCCGCCGGTTGGCTCGAGGCCGGCCTGACCTGCGGCTATTCGAAATTCGCCACCGACTGCGAACAGCTTGTCGGCTGGTACAAATATGCCGGCGGCCTCCCGTTCGACGATTTCAAGGAGGCCATGGCGGCGATCCGCGAGGTCGGGCCGCAGGGCCATTTCCTCGGCACCCAGCACACGCTCGACCATTTCCAGTCCGCCTTCTTCATCCCAAGCATCATGGACTTCAATTCGTTCGAACAGTGGAAGGCCGAGGGGGCAAAGGACCACGATACGCGCGGCCGCGAAAAAGCGCGCAACATGCTCGCTGACTACGAGGAGCCGAAGCTCGATGAGGGCATCGCCGACGGTCTCAAAGATTTGATCGCGCTGCGCGAGGAGAAACTGCCGGACAGCGTTAGTTGATAACGGGCGTAGATCCGACGGGAACCACAACGGAGGAAAAAATGACATTCTTCAGAAGCAATGGCGATCGCGTGCCGGGCGCCATCGAGGCGATGGCGCAAGACGTACGCGCGGGTCGTATGGACCGGCGTGAGTTTCTGGCTCTGGCAAGCGCCTTTGGCGCCTCGACGGGCCTTGCCTACGGCATGATCGGGCTCGCCGTGCCGAAACAGGCTCTGGCCGAGGAGGCGAAGAAGGGCGGAACACTGCACATATCGATGTCGGTGAAGGCGCAGAAGGATCCGCGCACCTACGACTGGGTGGAACTGGCGAACATTTCACGCTGCTGGCTGGAGCCGCTTGTCCGTTACACCCGCCAATTCACCTTCGAGCCGGTTCTGCTCGAAAGCTGGGACGTCAACGACGACGCCACCGAATATGTGCTGCATGTGCGCAAGGGCATCACCTGGAACAATGGCGATGCGTTCAACGCCGATGACGTGGTCCATAATCTGACGCGTTGGTGCGAGAAAGCTGCCGCCGGCAATTCCATGGCCGCGCGCGTCGGTGCGCTGATCGACGCAAAATCCGGCAAGGCCAGGGACGGCGCGATCACCAAGGTCGACGACAACACGGTCAAGCTGAAGCTGAACGAACCCGACATCTCGCTGATCCCGAACTTCACCGACTATCCGGCGTTGGTCGTCCACCGCAATTTCGATGCCGACGGTGCGGATCCGATCAAAAAGCCGATCGGCACCGGACCCTTCGAACTGGTTTCTTACGATGTCGGCCAGAAAGCGGTCGTCAAGCGTCGCGAGAACGGCAAATGGTGGGGCGGCGAAGCGCCGCTCGACAGCGTTGAATTCATCGACTACGGCACCGACTTCAACGCCACGGTGAACGCCTTCGACTCCGGCGAGATCGACCTCAACTTCGAGAGCCCCGCCGATTTCATCGACATATTGGACAAGATGGGGCTGGAAAAATCCGAGGTCGCGACAGCGACGACGCTCGTTGCCCGCACCAACGTCACGCACAAGCCTTATGACGACCAGCGGGTGCGCAATGCCTTGCAAATGGCCGTCGACAACAATGCCGTGCTCGAACTTGGCTATGCCGGGCGAGGGACTGTCGGTGAAAATCACCATGTCAGCCCGATCCATCCGGAATACTATGCGCTGCCCAAGAAGACACGCGATGCGGCTGGCGCCAAGAAGCTGATGGCCGAGGCCGGCCAGGCCGATTTCGAGCATGAACTGATCACCGTCGAGGACGATTGGCAAAAGAACACCGGCGACGCGATCGCCGGCCAACTGCGCGATGCCGGCATCAAGGTGAAGCGCACCGTGCTGCCGGGTTCGACCTTCTGGAACGACTGGACGAAATATCCTTATTCCATGACGATCTGGTACATGCGCCCGCTCGGTGTCCAGGTGCTGGCGCTCGGTTATCGCACGGGCGAAGCCTGGAATGAAACGGCGTATTCGAATCCCGATTTCGACGCCAAGCTCAAGCAGGCGCTCTCGCTCATCGACGTTGAGAAGCGGCGCGAGGTCATGAAGGACGTCGAGCAGATCCTGCAGGATTCAGGCGTCATCATTCAGCCCTTCTGGCAGAAACTCTACAGCCACATGAACAAGAAGGTGAAGAACTACGCCGTCCACCAGACCTTCGAGATGGATCTCCAGAATGTCTGGCTGGACGCCTGAGTGAACTGCCAGCTCACGAACCCTTTGCCAATGGACGAGGATTTCATGGGCCGCAAAAAAGCCGGCATACAGGATTCGTGGTATGGAACGGTCCCCACCACGAAAGCCTGGAGATTATCGGATGAGACTGACTGTGCTTGCCGCCGCCCTCTCGATCGCAGCACCCGCGGCCGCCCTGGCCGGGCCGGCATCCAATGCGGTGAAGTTCTTCTACGTGCCCGAGGTCAAGTTCGAGGCCGACGAGCAATACCGCGATCGCTTCACCGAGCCGGTGACCAAGCTTTTCGATCTCAACGACCAGGCCATCGAGAACAATCCGGACGAGGTCGCCTGCATCGACTTCGATCCAGGTCTCGACGCGCAGGACTATGACGAGAAGACGGTCGCCAAGACGCTCAAGCTGTCGGAAGCGGTGGATGGCGACAGCGCCAACGTGACGGTGACCTTCGACCTCTTCCCGGAAGGCGATGATTCTAAACGTGAAATGGTCTGGTCGCTGAAGAAGGTCGATGGCAAATGGAAGGTCGCCGACATCGCTTCCAAATCCAGCGGCTGGACGCTCAGCGCGCTGGAATGCATGCCCGGTCCGACGGCGGAGTGATGCAGTGCTTGGTCGCCTTGTCCTGGCATTCTCGTTGGTCTCGATGCTGGCTGCCGGGCTGAACGGCGGTGCCTTGGCGCAAGATCTGTTCGGCGCTCCGCCACCGAAGGCGCCGTCCGGCGACGCCGGCAATGCGCCGGCCGACACGTCGCCCCCACCGGCGACAACGGCGCCGACACCGGAACCAGCGACGCCCGTGCTGCCCGGCTCGCCGACGGCCGTGGTAAAACCGTTCTACGAGCATCTCGGGCTGGAGCTCGACCCGGCCGAGCGCAAGAATTTCATCGATCCGGCCAGGACCGTGCTCGACAAGAGCGATGCGCTGCAAAAATCCGGGCAAGGCGAATGCCTTGATCCCAACATGGCGCTCGACAACGCCGATTACGACAAGCTCGCGATCGACAGGAGCCTGAGGACCATCGAGGCGATCAATGGCGACGAGGCCAAGGTGGTCGTCGCCTTCTTCGTCGAGGGCAACGCGCATCGTCTCGAATGGAAGCTCAGGAAGGTCGGCGGCGACTGGAAGATATCGGACCTTTTGTCGGTGACCGGGCAATGGGCGCTCAGTCAATACCAATGCGAATAGGGAAAGCGATGAAGATCACCAATATCCGCGTCACCCACGTCAACGTCCCGCTCGACGCACCGTTCTGGTGGACGGCCGGTCTCTATGGCGGCGCCTCGAAGTCGATCATCGAGGTCGAGACCGACGAAGGCGTGGTCGGCCTGGGCGAGGCGCCGTGGTGGCATTTCGGCGAGGTGATCAAGGCCGAGATCGCGCCGGCGCTGATCGGCGCCGATCCGCTCGACATCGCCGATTGCGAGGCGCGCTGCGTGCCGCCCTGGCAGATCACCGCCAACACCGGCGAGAACGCCGCTTCCGTGGCCTTCGGCGCCGTCGAGCTGGCGCTGTGGGACATCCGGGGCAAGGTCTTCGGCATGCCGCTCTACAAGGTGCTTGGCGGCGCCGTGCGCAAGGACATTCCTTTTTCTGAATATTTTTCCTTTCGCGCCGCCGCGCAGGGCGGGGCAGGCGGCGAGATGACGCCCGAAGCGATTGTCGATTACTGCCTCAAGATGCGCGAGGAGCATGGCTCGACGATCTTCGAGGGCAAGCTGATCATGGGCGATCCCGAGCTCGAGATCAGGACCGTGCGCATGCTGCGCGAGGCTCTCGGCGACAAGGCGCAAATCAAGCTCGATTCCAACATGCAGTGGTCGCTGACATCAGCGCGCTGGGTGCTGCGCGAGATCGAGCCGTTCAACATCCGCAACTACGAGGATCCCGTCGCCACCTTCGAGGAGATGGCGGCACTTCGCCAGCACTCGCGCATACCGTTTTCAACGCATGTGCCGGATCTCAGACGCGCGGTGGCGCTTGGCGCACCGGACTATTTCGTCTGCAATTTCGCCGCTCTTGGCGGCCTGTCGAAGACGCTGAAGTTCATCGCCGCCTGCGAAGCGATGGGCAAGGGTTTCTGGTGCTATTCGAACGATCTCGGCATCATGACGGCAGCCTATCTGCATGTCGTGGCGGCAACGCCATGGATCACCGAGGCGTCGCAATCGCTGTTTGCCTGGCAGATCGGCGACGTCGTCAAGGACGGTCCGTTCCGACAGAAAGCCAACACGGTGCGCGTGCCGGAAGGTGACGGGCTAGGGGTCGAGCTCGACCCGGCGGCGATGAAACGCTGGTCAGCGCATTTCGCCGAGCACGGGCCGATGCATCATTTCAGCGATCCGAACAATCCCGGCCGCTACCGCCGGTTGCCGCTGAACTGACGCCATGGGCTTGCGCTATCGATTCGGCTCAACCCCGGCCGCGGTAGGGCGCCACGCCGGTGTCGGGCAGCCAGGCGCCTTCCGGCGGCGCGCCGGTCTGCCAGAACACGTCGATCGGGATGCCGCCGCGTGGATACCAGTAGCCGCCGATGCGCAACCACAATGGTTTCGTTACCGCCACAATGCGGCGGCCGATCATGACGGTGCAGTCCTCATGGAAGGCGCCATGACTGCGAAACGAGGTCATGAACAGTTTCAGCGACTTCGATTCCACCAGAAGCGCGTCAGGAGCGTAGTCGATGACGATGTGGGCGAAATCCGGCTGTCCGGTGACCGGACAGAGCGAGGTGAATTCCGGGCAGGTGAAGCGCACGATGGCCGGAGGGCCGTCGCCGCGCGAAAACGGCACGGTCTCCAGGACCGCCGCTTCCGGACTCAGTGGCGTCTCGACATGCGCGCCGAGCTGGGTGAGGCTTTTGGTATCGATCATCGCGGGATTCCTTGGATTTGCCGCGCTCATTAGCACAAATTGAAACCGCAGGAAGACGATGACCAGCAACGATCCGCTTCTCCGGCCCTACCAGCTCAAGCACCTGACGCTGAAGAACCGGGTGATGTCGACCAGCCATGAGCCGGCCTACTCCGAGGACGGCATGCCGAAAGAGCGCTACCGGCTCTATCATGCAGAGAAGGCCAAGGGCGGTATGGCGCTGACCATGACCGCCGGTTCGGCCATCGTCTCGCGCGACAGCCCGGCCGCCTTCGGCAATCTGCATGTCTATGACGACCGCATCGTGCCGTGGCTTGGCGAACTGGCTGACGCCTGTCACGAGCATGACTGCAAGGTGATGATCCAGATCACCCATCTCGGCCGCCGCACCGGCTGGAACAAGGCCGACTGGCTGCCGGTGCTGTCTGCCTCGCCGGTGCGCGAGCCGGCGCATCGCGCTTTTCCCAAGACCATCGAGGACTGGGACATCGAGCGCATCGTCGCCGACTATGCCGCGGCCGCCCAGCGCTGCCAGGCGGCCGGTCTCGACGGCATCGAGTTCGAGTCCTACGGCCATCTTATGGATGGCTTCTGGTCGCCGGCCACCAATCAGCGCGACGACGAGTATGGCGGTTCGCTCGACAACCGCCTGCGCTTCACCAACATGGTGCTGGACGCCGTGCGCGCGGCGGTCGGCGAAAAGTTCGTCGTCGGCATCCGCATGGTCGCGGACGAGGATTTCGAAAAAGGCCTGTCAAAGGAGGAGGGCGTCGAGATAGCCAGGCGGCTCGCCGGCTCCGGCAAAGTCGATTTCCTCAACATCATTCGTGGCTCGATCGAGAGCGACGCGGCGCTGACCAAGGTCATCCCGGTGACTGGCATGCGCTCTTCGCCGCATCTCGATTTTGCCGGCGAGGTAAGGGCGGCGACGAAATTCCCGACCTTCCATGCGGCGCGGATTTCCGATGTCGCCACCGCGCGTCACGCCATTGCGACCGGCAAGCTCGACATGGTCGGCATGACCCGCGCCCATATCGCCGACCCGCATATTATCCGTAAGGTGATGGAAGGCCGCGAGCACGAGATCCGCCCTTGCGTCGGCGCCACCTATTGCCTCGACCGCATCTATGAGGGCGGCGAGGCGCTTTGCGTCCACAATGCGGCGACCGGCCGCGAGGCCGAGATCCCGCACATCATCGTCAAGACCGAAGGCCCAAAGCGCAAGGTGGTAATCGTCGGCGCCGGCGCTGGCGGGCTGGAGGCGGCGCGCGTCGCCGCCGAGCGCGGGCACGAGGTGACGGTGCTGGAGGCGTCGGGCCAGGCTGGCGGACAGGTGCGGCTGGCAACGCAGAATCCGCGCCGCAAGGAACTGATCGGCATCATCGACTGGCGGCTGGCCGAACTCGATCGGCTCGGCGTCGACATCCGCTACGACACCTGGGCCGAGAAGGATGACGTGCTGGCGCTGTCGCCCGACGTGGTGGTGGTCGCTACCGGCGGCCTGCCACAGAACCCGCCGCTGGCGGCCGGCGACAATCTCGTCACCTCGAGCTGGGACATCATGGCCGGCAGCGCCAAGCCGGCCGAGAACGTCCTGCTCTATGATGACAATGGCGGCCATCAGGGCATGGGCGCGGCCGAGATCATCGCGATCGCGGGTTCGAAGCTGGAGCTGGTTTCACCCGAGCGCTTTTTTGCGCCTGAAATGGGTGGCATGAACCATGTGCCCTATATGCGCGCCTTCCAGGAAAAGGGCGTCACCGTCACCATCAACACGCGGCTGCGGTCGGTACGGCGCGAAGGCAACCAACTGATCGCCGAACTGGCTTCCGATTTCGCCGACGGCTGGCGCGGCGAACGCCGGGTCGACCAGGTGGTGGTCGAGCACGGCACCGCGCCGCTTGATGACCTGTACCTGGCGCTAAAGTCGTTGTCGAAGAATGGCGGCGCGGTCGACTACGAGCGGCTGGTCAGCGGTGGGGACATTTTTCCGGAGCGCAATCGGGAAGGCGGCTTCGTGCTATTGCGCATCGGCGACGCGGTCGCCTCGCGCAACATCCACGCCGCTATCTATGACGGCATCAGGTTCGGCTTGCGGATCTGAATTGACCGATTGGTGGCGCGCAGCCGAACCTCCGCAGGGAGAGCCATCTTCCGCGTAAATCCGGTGCGCGCCGCGCACGCCGCCGACCTGCGGCCGGACACCGTACGATCTTGCGATTGCGGCGGTGCCGCTCAAAACATCCTGGCAGTCGCCATGCAGAGCACGGTGATGACCAGCAGCCCGCCGGCGAGGCGTTCGCCTCTGGTCATCTTGGCGCGCAACTGGGTTTGCGTCGCGGCATCGGCGCCTGCCAATTGTCTGCTGGCGGAACCGACCAACGCCCCCTGAATACCGGCGGCAATCAGGGCCGTCACGATGCCGAGCGCCAGCACCTTCTCCATCGAGCCGAAAACGCCCTCATGGAAGAAATACCACAGCAGTATGCCGGTGAGGAAAACCAGGCCGGCCGCGCCCATTTGCGACCGGAAGAACCGTTCCGCCCGTATATCCGGGTCGCGGCCAACCGCGATGGTGGTGCCGGCCCAGAACACGCCGGCCAAGACGTGAAGGCCGAGGACGACGATATAGACATATTGCATGATCGCTTTTCCTCTTGTGCCCACCGCCTCTAAAGTTAGATATCGAACGATTCGATGTCAATGTATCGAGTCAAGTTCCGTCGATCCGATTGTTGGTCTAGTGTCGAATCATGACACCCTTCGACCGTCCGCCAGTCGGCATGAATCTCGCGCGCACCGCCAAGCTGGTCGCGCAGGCTTTCGACGCCGCTTTGGTCGAGGCCGGCGGCACGCTGCCGATCTGGCTTACCCTGCTGTCGATCAAGTCACGCGAACTCGCCAACCAGCGCGAGCTCGCCGGCATGATCGGCATCCAGGGCGCGACACTGACCCATCATCTCAACGCGATGGAGGCGCAAGGCCTGCTGGCGCGGCGCCGCGATCCGGACAACCGCCGGGTTCACCAGGTAGCGCTGACCGAAGCCGGCGAAGCGATGTTCCTCAAATTGCGCAACGCGGCGCTTGCCTTCGACAAGCGGCTGCGGGCCGGATTGCCTGACGAGCGGCTGGCCGAATTCGCGGAAGTGCTTGCGGCGCTGCGCGCCAATGTGGAAATGCCCAGCTTCGGTCGATTGCTGCCGGCCTTTCCCGGGGACAAGAACGATATCCCAGCACGTTCCCGCAAACCGGCTCGCAACGTCAAATCATAAACGGCTCAGCCGTCATAGCCGGTGATCGCGCCGAAAGTGTAGCGACGCAGCTTCAGCGCGGTGATCAGCGCCGTCAGGTTCGCCTTGCCATTGAAGACGTCCTGGAACATCTCGTCATGCATCAGCAGGATCAGCTTGCCGGGCTTGACGAAGTGGCCGTAGCCGAACAGGTGATCGATCTCGCTGACCAGATGGTCGACGGTCTGCACCGGCTTGCCGCTGTTTTCGTGAACCCATTCGTGATCCCAGCCGTAGAGATAGAAGCCGGAAGCGGCGACGAACTCGTAATCGGGATCCTCGCGGCCCTCCTCGGCCAGTCCGAGCGAGTTGTCATCCTTCGACATTGAGGGCAGCCGGAACACGTCGCGCCCCGGCAGCCGCGCATGCACCGCCGGTTTCAACCCCAGCACCGCGTTTGCCCGCAGCATGTCGGCGACGACGCCTTCGGTGTCCGAATAGAAATGCTGATAGTGGTTGTAGGCGTGGCTGTAGCTATGGTTGCCGATCGTCACCAGCGGCATGGTTCTGGCGCGCTGCACCAGCGCCTTGTTGGCCGGGCTCGCCTGCGCATGCATGCCGACCATGAACATGGTCGCAGGCACCTGCTCGGCCTCGAGCACGTCGAGGATGTTGCTGGTGCCGGTCAGCGGGCCGTCGTCGAAGGTGAGATAGACCGTGCGCTCCGCGGCAATCGCGGGAAAAGCAAGAAACAATACGACCAGCACGGCAAGGCGAAGCGGCGTCAGCATGCGGAATATCCATGTCCGATCGCGACAGGCCGCCATCTCCGGACGGGATTGTCAAGTTTGGCGCCTACGCCAGGCTTCCCCGCAACACCGTCAACCTGGCCTTCCTGGGCGTCCGCGCCACCAGCCATTCGCGCGCCTTTTCCTGCGGCATCGGGAAGGCGATGGAATAGCCCTGCACCTGGTCACAGCCGAGCGCCATCAACGAGTTGAGCTCGGCCTCTGTTTCGGCGCCCTCGGCGACAATCGAGATGCCAAGGCCGCGTGCGAGTTCGGTGATGGCGCGTACGATCTTGGTGTTGTCGCCGTTCTCGTTGATTTTCTGGACAAACCGGCGGTCGATCTTCAGTCGGTCGATCTCGTTCGGGTTGACATGGCTGAGCGAGGCATAGCCGGTGCCGAAATCGTCGAGCTCGAGGTGGACGCCTGCTGCACGAATGTGCCGCAGCTTTGCTGCTATGCCGGTCTTCTCGTCGTCGAGAATGACGGATTCGACGATTTCCAACGACAGTTTTTCTGGCGGCAGGCCGGCCTTTTGCAGCGTGTTGAAGAGGAAGGCGTCAAAATCGGGCTCGCGCAACTCGGAGCCGGACACGTTGACGGCGAGCCGGCCGAAGGCAATGCCGTCGCGGTTCCAGTCGGCCGCCTCGTGGATCGCCTTGGCGATGACGATGCGGCCGATCTCGGGCATGAGGCCGCATTTCTCGGCGACGGGAATAAACTCTCCCGGAGCGATCGTGCCGCGCTCGGCATGTGTCCAGCGCACCAGCGCCTCGATGCCGCTGATCGTGCCGTTCGACAACGAAACCTGCGGCTGGAAATAGACCTGGAACTCCTTCTCCGAGATGGCGATCCTGATGTCATGCTCGAGCTGCTTGCGGTGGTCGAGCTCGCGGCGCAACTCCTCGGAGAAGAACGAGAAACTGCCGCCGCCCTGCTTCTTGGCGGAGTAGAGCGCGAGATCGGCATGGACGAGCAGATCCTGCGCATTGTCGGCATCAATAGGATAGACCGCGATACCGGCGCTGGCGCCCGGCAGGATGGTCGCGCCCTGGAATATGATCGGCTCGTTGATCTGCGCCAGGATACGCTTGGCGGTCATGTTGATGTCCTCGGTGCCGCCGGCGCCATTGAGGATCATCACGAACTCATCGCCACCCAGGCGCACGCAGAGATCCGACGCCCGGCAGGCATCGCGCATGCGCTGCGCCGTCACCACGAGCACGTAGTCGCCGGCGGCGTGGCCAAGCGTGTCGTTGATCTGCTTGAACCGGTCAAGGTCGAGCTGAACCACCGCAAGCCGTTCCCGCCGGCGTTGCGCGCTCTTGATCAGCGTGTCGAAATGGTCGGTCAGGAAGGTGCGGTTGTAGAGGCCGGTAAGCCCGTCATGCACCGCGATGAAGGCCATGGAATTGCGTGCGTCCATGAGTTCATGCGTCTTGCGCAGAATGGCATTCGACATTGGCCTGAAGATGAAAAGCGCCACCAGAACGATGACGCCGATTGTGGCGTAGAACAGCGTGCGATGAAGATTAAGAAGCGTGTCCGACCGCGCGTCGGCGTCGGCGCTGATGCGCTGGCCAAGTGCGGCGTAGCCCGACAGGGTCGCATTGGCGACTGAAGCGTCGAGTTTGACGCGTTCGCTGCCGCCCTTGTAGCCGCCGTCAATGGCCATGCCGAGCTGCGATTCGAACCCCGAGACCAGGCGTTCGCCGTTGGCGATAAGCCCAACCGAGAAATAGTCGAGGTGGAACGGCTTGGCGAAAAGCACGTTCTGGACCGATTTTGGATCGAACCGCGCCGGCGATGTTGGATCGGCGGCGACGCGATCGAGCAGAAGATCGTAGTTCTTCTCAAACTCCGCTGTCGCTTGTTTGAATGCGGTGATCAGAGCCGGTTGTTGGTCGCGCGAAGCAGCACCTGCCGCGCCGGCAAGGAAGACGATGCGTTGCGACAGCGCCTTTTGCGTGCTGACGATGTCGAGCAGCGCATCGTTGTGGCGCTGGGCAGCCATCAGCTGCTGGAGAAGGATGAAGGAGGCCATCACCATGGCGGCGATGATCAACAGCGCCAGCCAATAGCCGGCCTTGATCAGCAATATGAGCCTGCTCGAAATGGCTTGCACCGGCTGCTGCGACATTTTCTTGGGGCGGCCCTTCTCGCCGGACAGATTCCTGGGTGCGATAACCATTGGCTTGAAAGTATTAACAGGTTTGGAAATCAAGGACCTAGCGACCGCGGCGGCGTCGGAAAGCTCGCGAAATGGTTATCGCGTTCTTTCTCGACATACCTGCATTTGAACATCCGTCATTGACGGCATTCCGAGACTGCATTCTGGTCACCGGCCGCGGCGCCGCCAAGGCGTCGCTTTTGCGATGGATTTTTCGCCCGCGCGGGGCGACAGTCCCTATCAAATCTCAACAGGGCCTGATCATGAGCGCGGCATTCCTCTCCCACATCGACAGCGAGCTTGAAGGGCTGAAAGCGGCGGGGCTCTATAAATCCGAACGGGTGATCACCTCGATGCAGTCGGCCGAGATTGAGGTTGGCGGCGACAAGGTGCTGAATTTCTGCGCCAACAACTATCTCGGCCTCGCCGACAGCGCCGAATTGCGCGCGGCGGCCAAGCAGGCCCTCGACCGCTATGGCTACGGCATGGCGTCGGTGCGCTTCATCTGCGGCACGCAGGAAGAACACAAGCAGCTCGAGGCGACGATCTCGGCCTTCCTCGGCTTGGAGGACACCATCCTCTACGGCTCCTGCTTCGACGCCAATGGCGGCCTGTTCGAGACGCTGCTCGGCGAGGAGGACGCGGTCATCTCCGATGCGCTGAACCATGCCTCGATCATCGATGGCGTGCGGCTTTCGAAAGCAAAACGCTTCCGCTACGCCAACAATGACATGGCCGATCTGGAGGCGAGATTGAAGGAGGCCAAGGACTGCCGTTTCCGGCTGATCGCCACCGACGGCGTCTTTTCCATGGACGGTATCATCGCCAATCTGAAGGGCGTCTGCGACCTCGCCGAGAAGTATGACGCGATGGTCATGGTCGACGACAGTCATGCGGTCGGCTTCGTCGGCGCCACCGGCCGCGGCTCGGCCGAGCATTGCGGCGTCGAGGGGAGAGTGGACATCATCACCGGCACGCTCGGCAAGGCGCTCGGCGGCGCCTCCGGCGGCTATACATCGGGCAAGAAACAGGTGGTCGACTGGCTGCGCCAGCGCTCGCGCCCCTATCTCTTCTCCAACACGCTGATGCCGGCCATTGCAGGCGCCTCGATCCGGGTGTTTGAACTGATCAGGAATGGCGACGGTTTGCGCAAGCAGCTCTACGACAATGCGGCGCGGTTCCGGTCGCAGATGGGCAAGCTCGGCTTCACGCTGGCCGGCGCCGACCACCCGATCATCCCGGTGATGCTGGGTGATGCGAGCCTGGCGCAGGAGATGGCGGCGCGCATGCTGAAGCGCGGCATCTATGTCATCGGCTTCTCGTTTCCGGTGGTGCCGAAGGGCCAGGCACGGATACGCACCCAGATGTCGGCCGCCCATTCCCGCGCCGACATCGACCGCGCGGTGGAGGCTTTCGGTGCCGTTGGCAGGGAACTGGGTGTCATCTCCTGAGCCGCCAAAAGCGATTCCGGATCAAGAGATTCAAGGGACAAAAGAATGTCGAACATGATGAAGGCGCTGGTCAAGGCCAAGGCCGAGCCGGGCATCTGGATGGAAGAGGTGCCGGTGCCGGAGATCGGCCCCAACGACGTTCTGATCAAGATCAGGAAGACCGCGATCTGCGGCACTGACGTCCACATCTACAATTGGGACCAGTGGGCGCAAAAGACCGTGCCTGTGCCGATGGTGACCGGCCATGAATTCGTCGGCACGGTCGCCGATTTCGGCGCGGCGGTGACTGAATACAAGGTCGGCCAGCGTGTTTCGGGCGAGGGTCACATCGTTTGCGGCCATTGCCGCAACTGCCGCGCGGGCAGGGGGCATCTTTGCCGCAACACGCTCGGTGTCGGCGTCAATCGCCCCGGCGCCTTCGGCGAATACCTGGCGATCCCGCAGCACAATGTCGTGCCGATCCCCGACGACGTGCCGGACGAGATCGCCGCGATCTTCGATCCCTTGGGCAATGCCGTCCACACGGCATTGTCCTTCGATCTGGTCGGCGAGGACGTTCTGGTCACCGGCGCCGGCCCGATTGGCATCATGGGCGCGCTGGTGGCGCAATGCGTCGGCGCGCGAGAAGTCGTCATCACCGACATCAACCCGGTGCGGCTGGCGCTGGCGAAAAAACTCGGCGTCCAGCATGTCGTCGATGCGTCGAAGGAAAAGCTGCGCGAAATCATGCCGGCGCTCGGCATGACCGAGGGTTTTGACGTCGGCCTGGAAATGTCGGGTGCGGCACCCGCCTTCCGCGACATGATCGACACCATGAACAATGGCGGCAAGATCGCCATCCTCGGCATCGCCCCGACCGGCTTCGAGATCGACTGGAACAAGGTCATCTTCAAGATGCTGCATCTGAAGGGCATCTACGGTCGCGAGATGTTCGAGACCTGGTACAAGATGATCGCCCTGGTGCAAGGCCCGCTCGACGTTTCCGGCCTGATCACCCACCGCATCGGCATCGACGACTACATTTCGGGATTCGAGGCGATGAAGAGTGGCAATTCCGGCAAGGTGGTGATGGATTGGTAATTACCCCCGCGCAAATGACTAGCAAGGACGCTACCTTGAAGCGGCACCGATTACTTGAGCCTCTGGTGGCTGCTTTGGAACAGTTGGACGGCCGATCATACGACGACATGAGGTTGATATTCATGGAAGTCGCCCGACGTCGGCCGGATTTGCTGGCGGTCGCTGTTTTCCGAGCGTAGTCGCCGAACTACGGAAATCGAGAAGGTTCTGCTTCTAGGACCATCGCAGAAATAGATACGATGGTCAGCACCGGCTCATTGCCGGATGGACTGGCTGCACCATTCTTAAGCCACTTGCGATTTAATCATTCGAGCGGTCGTTTGCACATCGGCCACAGCAGCCAATCCATGCTGCTGTTCTCAGAAGATACAGGGAACTAGCCCTTGCTCAACGCCCCCTCCAGCGCGGCCACTCCGCTGACCATCGCCGCGCGCTCATCAGTACTTAGCTTTGTCAGCAAGTCCCCCTCGAACGCCTTCGCCAACGGCACCATTTCGCGATAGGCGGCCAGCCCGGCCTTCGTCAGCATCAAGTGCTCAACACGGCGATCGTTCTCGTCCGGCGTGCGCGTCAGCCAGCGTCGCCGCTCCAGTTCCGCGACGGCGCGCGAAACCTTGGTCTTGTGCATCGCCGACTGTTTGCCAAGCTCCGTCGCGGTCATCGTGCCGTGCTGCCCGAGCCCCGAAAGCGTGCGCCATTCCGGCCGGCTCAGCCCCAGGCGGTCGCTGTAGACTTTGGAGAATTCGCGGCTGACCGCATCGGCTAGCCGGTAAAGCCGGTAGGGCAGGAAGCTTTCGAGTTCGAGGATTTCCATGATGCGTACCGTGGACACAGGGTTCGCCGTTGATAGTTACATTCTCGATGGTTACAAATGAAACCAGTTTGGTCAACAATGCCGGTAAGGCGCGCTCCAGCGGGCTGAAAGACCGGGCTCAGGGAGGATCGGATGACCTTTTCCTATATGCCGGGCTTCGGCAACGACTTCGAAACCGAAACATTGCCCGGCTCGCTGCCGCAGGGACGGAATTCGCCGCAGCGGCCAGCCTACGGCCTCTATGCTGAGCAGCTTTCCGGCTCGCCCTTCACCGCGCCGCGCGGCACCAACGAACGCTCCTGGCTCTACCGCATCCGGCCGAGCGTCAAACACACCGGCCGCTTCAAGGCGGCAGGCTATCCCTTGTGGAAGACCGCCCCCAATGTCGGTGACCACGAACTGGCGCTCGGCCAGTATCGCTGGAACCCGGTGCCGATGCCGAGCGAACCGACCGATTTCATCGCCGGCATGTGCTCGATCACCACTGCCGGCGACGTGCTCGGGCAGACCGGCATGGCGGCGCATGTCTATGTCGCCAACCGCTCGATGGTCGACGATCATTTCTTCAACGCCGATGGCGAATTGCTGATTGTGCCGCAGGTGGGCGCCTTGCGCTTCGTCACCGAAATGGGCGTCATCGAATTGCGACCGGGCGAGATCGCAGTGCTGCCGCGCGGCCTCGTCTTCAAGGTCGAGCTGGTCGACAAGGAGGTGCGCGGCTATGTCTGCGAGAACTATGGCGCCAAGCTGACGATGCCCGATCGCGGCCCGATCGGCGCCAATTGCCTGGCCAATCCGCGCGATTTCAAGACGCCCTGCGCCTGGTTCGAGGACAAGGAGACGCCGTGCCGGCTGGTGGTCAAATGGTGCGGCAATTTCCATGTCACCGAGATTGGCCATTCGCCGCTCGACGTGGTGGCATGGCACGGCAACTACGCGCCCTATAAATATGATCTTGCAACGTTTTCTCCGGTCGGCGCGCTCCTGTTCGACCACCCAGACCCGTCGATCTTCACCGTGCTGACGGCGCCGAGCGGCGAGGAGGGCACCGCCAATATCGATTTCGTCATCTTCCCGCCGCGCTGGCTGGTGGCGGAAGATACGTTCCGCCCACCCTGGTACCACCGCAACATCATGAGCGAGTTCATGGGCCTGATCCACGGCCAGTACGACGCCAAGGAAGAGGGTTTTGTCCCTGGTGGCATCAGCTTGCACAATCTGATGCTGGCCCACGGGCCCGACGCTCCTGGCTTCGAAAAGGCCTCGCGCGCGCAGCTGAAACCGGTCAAGCTCGACAACACAATGGCCTTCATGTTCGAGACCCGATTCCCGCAGATGCTGACCCGCTACGCCGCCGAGCTCGAAACCCGGCAGGACAATTACATCGACTGCTGGGCCGATCTGAAGAAGCGCTTTGACGGCACGCCCGAGGGCGACTGGTCTTGAGCGCCAACCGGGCGCGTGATCGGCTGGTGCTTCTGGGCTCCAAGGGCGGCCCGGCGCTGCGGCCAGATGGGCCGTGGCCGAGCTCGTCCCTGCTGGATATCGGTGGCCGCGCCATAGTTGTCGATTGCGGGCTCGGCGTGACGCGCGGTCTGGTCGATGCCGGCATCAGCCTGAAGACGCTCGACCTGATCTTCGTCACGCATCTGCATTCCGACCATGTGCTCGAGCTCGGACCGCTGATCCACACTGCCTGGACGGCGGGCTTGTCGAACCCGGTGAGTGTGTACGGGCCATCTGCCACCGCCGACATTGGCAACATTTCTGCCAGGCGATGGCGTTCGATATCGATATCCGCATCGTCGATGAAGGCCGACCGGACATTCGTGAACTGGTGTCGGTGGCCGAATTCGGCGAGGGCGCGGTCCTTGACGAGGGTGGCCTGAAAGTCACGGCGTTGCGCGTCGACCATCCGCCGGTGACCGACTGCTTTGCACTGCGCTTCGACCATGGCGGGGAAAGCGTTGTGTTCTCATCCGACACGGCATTCTTCCCGCCGCTGGCCGATTTCGCCAAGGGTGCCGAAATCCTCGTCCACGAAGCCATGCTGGAGCAAGGCATCGAGCGGCTGGTGGCGAAGACCGGCAATGGCGCACGGCTCAGAGAACACCTGCTTGCCAGCCACAGTTTCGCCGAGCAGGCCGGCCGCATCGCCGGCGATGCGGGTGTCAAAAGACTGGTGCTCAATCACCTCATTCCGGCCGACGATCCAGAGATCGGCGAGGCCGACTGGATCGCCGCCGTCAGGAAAACTTGGGCTGGCGACTTGACGATTGCCCGCGACGGCCTTGTTGTGGGTTTAAGCAGTGAGAAAGCTGTTCGAGGAGAGGAAACCGCATGAAGCTTGCCACATTGAAGGACGGGACGCGCGACGGGAAACTTGTCGTCGTCTCGCGCGACCTGACGCGCTTTACCGATGCCTCGTTCCTGGTGCGCACGCTGCAGGCCGCACTCGACGATTGGGGCCGGATTTCGCCGCATCTCTCGACAATAGCGGAATCGCTGGAGAACAATGCGGTGCCGTCCGCACGCTTTCACGAGCATGACGCCCATTCGCCGCTGCCGCGCGCCTATCAGTGGGCGGACGGCTCGGCCTATGTGAACCATGTCGAGTTGGTGCGGAAAGCGCGCGGCGCCGAGATGCCGGCAAGCTTCTGGACCGATCCGCTGATCTACCAGGGCGGCTCGGACGCATTCGTTCCGCCGCGCGATCCGATCCGGATAGTCGACGAGGAATTTGGCATCGACATGGAGGCGGAGGTCGCCGTCATCGTCGACGATGTGCCGATGGGCGCCAGCCCTGATGAGGCGAAGGATGCGATCCGCCTCATCATGCTGGTCAACGACGTCACACTGCGCGCGCTCACCGGGCCGGAGCTCGCCAAGGGGTTCGGTTTCTTCCAGTCGAAACCGTCCTCGGCGTTTTCGCCCGTCGCGGTGACGCCGGACGAGTTGGGCGACGCCTGGGATGGCGGCAAGGTCAGCCTGCCGCTGCTCGCCGATCTCAACGGCAAGCCGTTCGGCCGCGCCGATGCCGGCATCGACATGACCTTCGATTTCCCGGCGCTTATTGCGCATGCCGCCAAAACCCGGCCGCTGGCCGCCGGCACGATCATCGGCTCGGGCACCGTCTCCAACAAGCTTGACGGCGGGCCAGGCAAGCCTGTCTCGGCCGGCGGCGCCGGCTATTCCTGCATTGCCGAACTGCGTATGATCGAGACCATCGAGGCCGGTGAACCAAAAACGCCGTTCCTGCGCTTTGGCGATACCGTGCGCATCGAGATGAAGGACAGGACCGGGCATTCGATCTTCGGCGCCATCGAGCAGAAGGTCGAGAAATACGAGGGGTAGGGAGTGACGGGGGAGGCGTTCTATCTACTGGCTGGTGTCTGGGCGCTCGCCATTCTGGCGGTCTTCATAATGGCGATCCGGCTGAGCTATCGCATCGAAGCGCGTTCGCCGGATCTGACCAATCGCAGCGGCTTTCCGCGCAATGCAATGATGTTCCATACTGTCACCAACACGAATGTTGCGCGGGACGAGGAAACGCAAGCCATGCGGCGGCGCATGAACCGGCTGCTGCTGATTGTTCTGGCTGGTTTCGTGCTCATGTGGGTGGCCATACGTTGGGCCCGGTCGACAGCGTGAAGGCATGGAACTTATCGACCATCTCCGCCGCATGGCCGGCAACAATCTCTGGTCGAACGACCGGCTCTACCGCGCCGTGTTGCAGCTCCAGCCCGGCGAGTTCGAAGCCCAGCGAATCAGCTTCTTCCCCTCGATCAAGGCGACGCTCAACCACATACTGG
>NZ_NWQG01000184.1:0-8757 GCF_002529485.1 Mesorhizobium sanjuanii | reverse complement strand
AGATTATCTCTATCTCGATTTTCTCGAGGAGGGTGGCGTCGGCGCTGCCGCCCATGACGATTTCGTCCCGTTCGACGAGCCGCAAGCGCTGTTTCCCGCCCAGACCGCAGCCGACCGGCGACTCATCGCCTTCTGCGATGGCTTGTCCGAGGCCGATCTCGACCGGCGCGTCATCACCGACCGGCGCGAGGATGGCATGATCCCGGAAAAGATCGGCGACATCCTCGCCCACGTCTTTCTGCACGACATCCACCATCGCGGCCAGGTGCATGCGATGCTCTCCGGCACCTCGGTGAAACCGCCGCAACTCGACGAGTTCCTGCTCGATTACGATCTGAAGCTGAGGAGAGCGGATGTCGAGCGGCTTGGTTTGTGAGACCAACCTGCTTCGCTAATCATGCCAGAGCGACATCGTAACGCGCGAAATGCGGGTCGGATGTAAGGATGGTCAGGCTTTCCGCTTGTGCCTGCGCAATCAGCAGTCTGTCGAACGGATCACCATGGTGGCGGGGTAAGCCGCCGACGGCGTTAGCATGCTGAAAGGTTACGGCGAGCGGTTGAAATTGCATCCTCGGAAGCAGCGTCGGCAGATCGTCCGGCACATTGAGTTTTCCGATGGAACGTTTGATGGCAATTTCCCAAACGCTTGCCGCGCTCGCGAACACCACCGCTTCCGAAGCCAGGATAGCGCGGTGGTGCTCGCTGAGACGTCGATCGTCCGAAATCGACCAGAGGATGATATGTGTGTCGGCGAGAAACGGGCCGACCGTCATTTCACGTACTCGTCCCATTCGGGACCGAGTTCGTCAAAATCGTCCGCAATCCAGATCTTGCCCTTCAAGGCGCCGATACGTGGCAGGGGTTCGGCCACTGCTGGCGGCACAAGACGCGCGGCCACCTTGCCGTGGCGCGTGAGCACGATCTCCTCGCCGGCTTCCGCGCGGCTAACGAGTTCCGACAATTTGGCCTTGGCTTCAGCGATGGAGATATTCATGGCTAGATCCTTTATGACCATAATTTAGGTCATAATTGATCGAGCCGCAAGGCCGGCGGATCAGCCTACTCCGCCGCTTGCACCTTCAGGACCCCGCGCTTGATCTGGTCCTGCTCGATCGATTCGAACAGCGCGCGGAAATTGCCTTCGCCAAAGCCTTCATCGCCCTTCCTCTGGATGAACTCGAAGAAGATCGGCCCGATCACGGTTTTTGAAAAAATCTGCAGCAGGATCTTGGTCGTGCCGCCGTCGACGACGCCTTCACCGTCGATCAGGATGCCGTGCTTCTTCATCCGCTCGATCGGTTCGTCATGGCCGTTCACCCGGTCATGCGACATGTCGTAATAGGTCTCGGGCGGACCTGGCATGAATTTCAGCCCGTTGGCGGCGAGCCTGTCGGTGGCGGCGTAGATCTCGTCGGTGCCGACGGCGATATGCTGGATGCCTTCGCCATTGTACTTCTTCAAATATTCGGCGATCTGGCTGGTTTCGTCCTTGGATTCGTTGAGCGGGATGCGGATCTTTCCGCAGGGCGAAGTGATGGCGCGGCTGACCAGCCCGGTGATCTTGCCGTCGATGTCGAAGAAATGGATCTGCTTGAAACCGAACAGATCGCGGTAGAAATCCCACCATTTGTCCATCTGGCCGCGATAGACATTGTGGGTGAGGTGATCGAGATAATAGAAGCCGACGCCTTCCGGCTTCGGGTCGCGTGCGCCCAGCCACTCGAACTCGGCATCATAAGCCGAGCCCTTTTCCCCATAGGTCTCGATGAAATAGAGCAACGAGCCGCCGATGCCGACGATGGCGGGCACGTCGAGCGCTTTGTCTGAGCCTTCATAGGGGGTGGCGCCCTTGGCGACGGCATGCTCGAAAGCATGCTTGGCATCGACCACCCGCCAGGCCATCGAGGCTGCGCAGGGGCCATGCTTGTCGACGAATTTCATCGCATGCGAGCCAGGCTCGGCATTGACGACATAGTTGATGTCGCCCTGCCGCCAGACGGTGATGTTCTTGCTGCGGTGTTTTGCAACCGCGACATAGCCCATGCGGGTAAACAGCTCTGCGAGCTTCTCCGGCTCGGGATGCGCGAATTCGACGAACTCGAATCCGTCGGTTCCGGCTGGGTTGGCCTTGCTGATCTTCGCGGGTGGTGCGTCGTGCGGGAAGGGACCCATGGCAATCCTCCAAGAACTGTTCGGCCGCTTGCGGCCATCTCTCCTCATGATAGCGCCGGAGGGTCGCACGGTGCTTGCATTCAGGCGCTTGAAATGATCAAATCATGCGCGAAATATGCAAGATTGCAGGAAAATCCATGGATGATGCGCGCATCGATCAGTTTGACCGCAAGATAATGGCGCTGCTCCAGGACGATGCCGGCCTCACCAACGGCGATCTTTCCGAACGGGTGAACCTGTCGGCCTCGCAATGCTCGCGCCGCCGCCAGCGGCTGGAGGAGGACGGCTATATCAGGGGCTACAAGGCGGTGCTCGACCGCGACAAGCTTGGCTTTTCGCTGGTCAACGTCATCTCGGTGACGCTCGCTACCCACAACCGCGACAATGCCCGGCGCTTCGGCGAATTGGTGGCGCGGCTGCCCGAGGTGCAGGAGGCGCACGCGCTGACCGGCGAGATGGATTATATCCTCAAGGTGGTAACGCCCGACCTGAAATCGCTGTCGGCATTCGTCAACGGCGTGCTTTTGCCGCACGAATCCGTGCAGCATGTGAAGACGGCGATCGTGCTCGAGACGCTGAAGGAAACCGGCGCGCTGCCGATTTGACAGGTCAGCCTCTGGATTGCTGGATCAGCCCGTAGAGATTGGTGCAGCGCGCGCCGGAGCGGCAATAGGCGAAGACCGGCCCTTCGAGTTCATCCAGCGCCTCGGCTTGGTCCTCGACATTCTCGGCCGTGATCTGGCCGCTGATGACGGGGATGTAGCGGAAGGCGAGCCCGGCGGCTTCGACCGCCGCCTTGACGCTGTCCGCCGAAGGCTGGCCGGGCTGCTCGTCATCCGGCCGGTTGCAGATGATGCTCTTGAAACCGGCCTGCTTGATGGCGGCGACGTCGTCGGGTTGGATCTGGCCCGAGACCGAATAGTCCTCGCTGATCTCACGATATTCCATGTCTTGTCCTCGCAATTCTGGTTGGCGGCAGTCTTGCCATTCCCCGACGAGACCGGCAATCCGCATCGGGGGAATTCTCTGCCAAATAGATATTGCGGGCTGGAAAATCCAACCGGGACGCGAATGCCCCGGTTGGGTAAACGCTCGCCTCAACTGCCGAGGATCGCGCCTTTGATCTGGGCGATGTTGTTGTGCATCATGTCGATATAGGTCGAGGCCGGGCCATCGGGCTGCGACAGCGCATCCGAATAGAGCGTGCCGCCCACCTTGATGCCGGTCTCGCTGGCGATCTGTTCGATCAGGCGCGGATTGGTGATGTTCTCGACGAAGATCGCCGCTGCCTTGTCCTGCTGGACCTGCTTGACCAGCTTGGCGACATCGGCGGCCGAAGGCTCGGAGTCGGTCGACACGCCCTGCGGGGCAAGGAAGGTCAGGCCGTATGCGTGCTCGAAATAGCCAAAGGCGTCATGCGAGGTGATGACCACGCGCTTCTCCTCGGGTATCGACTGGATCGCCGCTTTCACTTGGCCTTCGACCGCATCGAGCTTGACGGTATAAGCTGCGGCATTGGCCTTGTAGCTGTCGCAGCCTTGGGCGTCGGCGGCGCAGAACGCGTCGGCGATGTTCTTCACATAGATCTTGGCGTTGGCGATCGACTGGAAGGCATGCGGATCGGTGACCGTCTTGCCGCTGCCGGTATCGGCGCCTTCGGCAGCGTCGGCCTCGGCGAATTCGGGCTTGAAGTTGATCGGCGTCACCCCCTTGGTCAAGGTGACGATCGATGCCTTGGTGGCGCTGGCGTCGACCAGGCGCTGCAGAAAGCCTTCGAAATGCAGGCCGTTGACCAGAACCACATCGGCGCCGGCCATCGCCACGGCATCGGCCGGGCTCGGCTCATAGACATGGGCATCGCCATCCGGCCCGACGATGGTGGTGATGTTGACCCGGTCGCCGCCGACATTCTTGGCGAAATCGGCGATGACGGTGAAGCTGGCGACCACTTTCAGCGGCTCGGCCAAGGCCGACGACGCACCAAAGGCGCTTAATGTTATAACGCTCATCGCCAAGGCGGCACGGATCGATTTCAGCATTGGGCAGGTCTCCTTCAGGGGTTGGGGATCAGGCGGTTCTATGCCGGTGATGGATGATGCGGGCGCGCAGGATGCCGCGCGTGCCAAACAGGATAGACGCGAAATAGACGACGCCAGCGGACAGGATGATGGCCGGGCCGGACGGCAGCGAAGCATGATAGGACAACAGCAGTCCGGCAACGCAGGAGGCAAAGCCGATCACCACCGCCAGCACGCACATCGGTTCGACGCGAGCGGTCCAGAAGCGGGCCGCCGCTGCCGGCAGCATCATCAGCCCGACTGAAAGCAGGGTGCCGAGCGCCTGAAAGCCACCGACCAGGTTGAGCACGACAAGGCCGAGAAAGATGAAATGCACCGGGCTGCCCAGCCGGCTGACCGAGCGCAGGAACAGTGGATCGAGACATTCGGCGACCAGCGCCCGCCAGAAGATGGCAAGGCTGACCAGCGTCACCGCGACGATGCCGCCGATCAGCGCCAGCGCCTCATTGTTGAGCGCCAACACCGTGCCGAAGAGCACATGCATGAGATCGACGCTGGAGCCGCGGATCGACACCATCAGCACGCCGATGGCCAGCGAGATCAGATAGAAGGCCGCCATCGAGGCGTCCTCGCGCTGGATGGTGAAGCGCGAAACGGCGCCTGCGCCGAGCGCCACGATGATGCCGGCGATCAGGCCGCCAATGGTCATCGGCAGGATTTCCAGCCCATAGAGCAGGAAGCCGGCGGCGGCGCCCGGCAGGATGGCGTGGGCCATGGCGTCGCCCGACAGGCTCATGCGCCGAAGCATCAGGAAGACGCCGACCGGGCAGGCGCCGAGCGACAGCATCAGCGAGCCGATCAATGCCCGCTGCATAAAGGCGAAATCGGCAAAGGGAGCGATGAAGAGGCCATAGAGCACGTCCATCAGGCAGCCCTCGGTCCGGCACCGTGATGGTGATCGTGGTCATGCGCGTGAGCAGGATCATGATGGTCGTGGTCATGCCCATGGTCATGTTCACCGGGCTCGCACCACGGCGCGTTCTCCTCCCAGGCTTCGTGGAAACGGCGCGCGCGCAGCAGGTTTTCCGGTTTCAGCGTTTCCCTGGTCTCGCCCCAGGCGACCGGCTGGCGCGCGAGCAGCAGCGTTTCGGGAAAATTCCGCCGCACCAGATCGAGGTCGTGGACGACGACCATGATTGTGCGTTGCTCCCCGTGCCAGTGCTCGATCAAGGCAATGAGATCGCCGACCGTCTTTGAATCGACCGCGTTGAACGGCTCGTCGAGCAGGATGAGGTCGGCGTCCTGCAAAAGCACGCGGGCAAACAGCGTGCGCTGCAACTGGCCGCCGGACAACGTGTCGATCGGGCGCTTCTCGAAGCCGCCAAGACCGACCGCCATCAGCGCCTGGCTGACCGAATCGCGATCTTCCCTGGTATGGCGGCCGAGAAGCCCGCGCCGTGGCCACAATCCGAGCGAAACCAGATCGACAACCCGGGCGGGGAAGGAACGGTCGAGCTCCGACTGCTGCGGCAGATAGGCGGCGCGCACGCCCGGAGCCCGGATGACGGCGCCGGCCATTGGCTTGAGCACGCCGACGATCCCCTTCATCAGCGTTGACTTGCCCGAGCCATTGGCGCCGACCACGGCGGTCAGGGAACCCTTGCGGATCGCGCCGTCGAGATGATGGATTGCCGGATGGCTGTTATAGCCCAGCGTCAGGTCGCGGAAGGTCAGGCAGGCATTGATCATCAGACGATCCGTGGGCGGCGATCCGCGAAAACTAGCGAGGGTCGAGTCGATATGTGATGTTATTACATTAGTCAACAAGCCAATCCGGCGGAATTGCGACGCCCCGGTCAACTCGTTGTGTACGCGCCTGGTTCGGGACAGGGGCTGTTGGCTCAAGAGCTTTCATCCGGGCGGCCTTGCTCGAAGCGAACTGCGACTCTAAAGAGGCGCAACCGATAAAAAGGAAGGAAACGCCCAATGAGCATTCGTCGCATCGATGTTGGCCCGCGCATGAGCCAGATCGTCATCCACGGCAACACCGTCTACCTGGCTGGCCAGGTCGGCGAACCAAGCGGCAATGTCGCATCCCAGACCAGGACCATCCTGGCGGCTATCGACGAATTGCTGGCCAAGGCTGGCACAGACAAGACCAAGATCCTGCAGGCGATCATCTGGCTGGCCGACATGAGCACCTTTTCCGAGATGAACGCGGAATGGGACAAGTGGGTGCCGCAGGGCCACACCCCGGCCCGCGCCACCGGCGAGGCCAGGCTCGCCGGCCCGGAATATCTGGTCGAAATCATCGTCACGGCGGCGATCTGAGGCGTTGAAGCTGCCAATCTCCCCCACGAGGGGGGAGATCGGACGGCACGCCGGCTTTCGCCAATCTCAAGCCCTGCAATTCACCCCTGCGACGGCCTGAATCTTGCCACCAGCGTGTGGCTCCCCGCCGGATAAATGAAGCGCACATGCGTCACCGGGTGCTCGGCGCTCCATGTCCGCCGCTCGACCACCAGGCACGGCGCACCGGGCTCGATGTCGAGGGCATCGGCTATATGATCGTCGGCGGCGATGGCCCGGATGCGGTGCTCGGCTTCGCTCCAAGGCACGCGCCCGATCAGCCACGGCCCGGCTGCGATGTCGAGAAACTCTTCCTCGCCGGCTTCCGCGACGGCGGCCAGGTTGACTAGCCTCTGTTCATGCGCGAATGGCCGCTGTCCCGCGAAATGCAGGCCCTCCAGCGCCAGTACCGGCCCTGGAGCGGCAAGTTCCAGCAGCATGCGGTCCTCGGCGCTGCTGCGTCGTTTCAGCCGCTCCAGCCTTTGATAGCGATAGGGAAGCCCAAGCGCCTCGACCTCGATCCGGATGTCGTGGATTTCCAGCACCGCGGCCTGCGACTGCGGCCGGCGCACAAAGCTGCCCGAGCGGCGGCGGCGCTCGATCAGTCCGGCTTTGGCGAGCTGCGACAGCGCCTTGTTCACGGTCATCCGCGAGCAATTGTATTCCGCCGTCAGTTCATGCTCGAACGGAATGCGGTGGCCGGGCGGCCAGGCGCCGGACAGGATCTTCTCGCTGATATCGGACAGGATGCGCTGGTGCAGCGAGACAGCCTCGCTGCCTTCCGCATCAACAGTCTCGATGATGCTCATGCCGAAAGCGCCGTCATCACGGAGCGGAAGCGCTCGGCAATGGCATCGCGCCTTGCATGCCTGCCGCCGCTGACCAGCTTTGCGCCATGCACCCAGACGCAATCGACCTTGGTGCCATTGGCGAAGATCCAGGCATCGAGGATCGCGTCCCCGGACTTGCCGGATAGCGAGGGATGGTTGGCGTCGAGCGAGACGAAATCGGCAGAGGCAGCAGAAGCTATCCGCGACGGGCCGGCGCCAAGAGCGGCACTGCCGCCGTCGAGTGCGGCATCGAACAGCGCGCGACCGGTCGAGCCGCCGGCGACCGCCAGCACATTGCGGGCGCGATGAGCGAGGCGCTGCGAATATTCGAGCTGCCGCAATTCGTCGGGCAGGCCGATCAGCACATTGGAATCGGAGCCGACACCGAAGCGGCCGCCATGTTCTCTGAATAGAGGGGCGGCGAAGGTGCCGTCGCCAAGATTGGCCTCGGTGATCGGGCAGAGGCCAGCGATTGCGCCGCTTCTGGCCATCGCCACCGTCTCGGCCTCGGTCATGTGGGTGGCGTGGATCAGGCACCAGCGCCCGTCGACACTGGCATTGGCGAGCAGCCATTCGACCGGACGCGCGCCCGACCAGGCAAGGCAGTCCTCGACCTCTTTCACTTGCTCAGCGACGTGAATGTGAATCGGTCCGTCAGGCGCCATAGCGGCAATTGCGGTAAGTTCATCCGGGGTCGCTGCGCGCAGGCTATGCGGTGCAACGCCGACGACAGGCTCATTCAACGCGCGAACACATTCCCGGCTTTTCTCAAGCAGCAGCGAGAACCGATTCACATCATTGATGAATCGTCGCTGGCCTTCATTGGGAGCGGCACCGCCGAAAGAGGAATGCGCATAGAACACTGGCAGAAGCGTCAGACCGATGCCGGTGTCGGCGGCCGCCGCAGCGATGCGCTCGGCCATCTCGGCGATGTTGGCGTAAGGTTTCCCATCGCGGTCGTGATGGAGGTAGTGGAATTCGCCAACGCGTGAAAAACCGGCCTCCAGCATCTCGACATAGAGCTGGGCTGCGACCGCCTCGACCTGGTCCGGCGTCATCGACAGCGCGAAACGGTACATCACCTCGCGCCAGCTCCAGAAACTGTCCGCCGATGGGCCGCGCAATTCGGCAAGCCCGGCCATGCCGCGCTGGAAGGCATGGCTGTGCAGGTTCGGCATTCCCGGCAACAGGATGGCGTGATGTTCGTCGCCGGGCTGGGGCAATGCGCTCGGCTCGACCATTGCGATACGGCCATCGGCAGAAACGATCCGCACCTTGTCATGCCAGCCGTCGGCCAGAAGCGCCTGTTCCGCAAAGATCGCCGTCACGTCTTTCTCCAAATCCGAATTCGCAAGCGATGATAACTCTTGCGTCGCTTCCTAATATGT
>NZ_NWQG01000183.1:0-28096 GCF_002529485.1 Mesorhizobium sanjuanii | reverse complement strand
CCCGGCATTTCTTCTCGATCTCGTCGCCGGAAAAGCCGAAGCAGCCGGCCAGCGCCCGCAGCGGCGCCTGCCCTGCCTGCGGAAAGGCATCCTCCAGCGTCTGGAACACGGTGCGCTCGCCCTCCAGCACTTCCATGGCGTGCTGGGCGAAATAGCCCATCTTGACGCTCGGGCCCCGCGCGACCGAGCCATTGTCGGGTGCGGAGGCGCCCGCCACCAGCTTCAGCAGCGTCGATTTGCCGGCGCCGTTGACGCCCATGATGCACCAGCGCTCGCGCCGGCGCACCTGGAAGTCCAGCCCGGCATAGATGGTACGGCTGCCATATCCCTTGTGCACATTCTTCAGCGTCACCACGTCCTCGCCGCAACGCGGCGCCGGCTGGAACTCGAAATTCACGATCTGGCGGCGCTTGGGCGGCTCGACGCGGTCGATCTTGTCGAGCTTCTTCACCCGGCTCTGCACCTGGGCGGCATGCGAGGCGCGCGCCTTGAAACGCTCGATGAAAGCGATCTCCTTGGCCAGCATCGCCTGCTGGCGCTCGAACTGCGCCTGCAACTGCTTGTCGGCGATCGCCCGCTGCTGCTGGTAGAACTCGTAGTTGCCGGAATAGGCGGTGAGCGAGCCGGCGTCGATCTCCACCACCTTGTTGACGATGCGGTTCATGAACTCGCGGTCGTGCGAGGTCATCAGCAGCGCGCCCTCATATCCCTTCAGAAACTGCTCCAGCCAGATCAGGCTTTCGAGATCGAGATGGTTGCTCGGCTCGTCGAGCAGCATGACGTCGGGCCGCATCAGCAGGATGCGGGCAAGTGCGACACGCATCTTCCAGCCGCCGGACAGCTTGCCGACATCGCCGTCCATCATCTCCTGAGAGAAGCCGAGGCCGTCGAGCACCTCGCGGGCGCGGCCGTCGAGCGCATAGCCGTCGAGTTCCTCGAAACGGTGCTGCGCCTCGCCATATCTGGCGATGATGTCGTCCATTTGGTCGGCCTGGTCAGGGTCGCCCATGGCGTGTTCGAGCTCGCGCATCTCGGCCGCCACCGCGCTCACCGGCCCGGCGCCATTCATCACTTCGGCCACCGCGCTCAGCCCCGCCATGTCGCCGACATCCTGGCTGAAATAGCCGATGGTAACGCCACGATCGACCGAGACCTGGCCCTCGTCGGGCTGCTCCTGCCCATTGATCATGCGAAACAGCGTCGTCTTGCCGGCGCCGTTGGGACCGACGAGGCCGACCTTCTCGCCCTTCTGCAAGGCGGCCGACGCCTCGATGAAGACGATCTGCCGGCCGTTCTGCTTGCTGATATTTTCGAGACGTATCATGCTTCCACGCGAGGCTTCAGGGAATTTCCCCGCGCCTTACGCGATCGGCAGCGCCAGAGGAAGCCTGCAAATCATCAACGCCTGCGCCAAATCGCCCGAAGCCGGACGGGTCAGCCGCCAGCGTTGCTCGCGCCGCCAAAGGTGCCGGCGAATTCGGCGATCAGCTTCTCGTACTCTTCCATCGCCGGCAACGCCTCGTAGCTGTGCACCGCCGGCGTGCTGGCCCAGGGCAGTTTCTCGCTTGTCCACGTCTCGATGAAGGGGGTGAACCAGCCGGGGTCGTCGAGCATGGTCGGGCGCAGATTGACGAACCAGTCCAGCCCTTCCGACCGCGTGAACATCCAGCTCATGCAATAGGGGCAGAAGAAGTGATGCGAGGCGCCGTGCAGCCCGCCGATCACCGGCTCGCCCTGTGTCACCGCGAACGCCTCGGATGGGATGGCGGCACTCAGCGAATAGGCGCTGGCCGACATACGCTGGCAGCCCGTGCAATGACAGGCCATGGTCAGCAGTGGCGGCGCGGAAATCTTCAGGCGCACGCGTCCGCAGCGGCACCCGCCTTCGGCAGGCAAGGTCAGGTTTTTCACGAGGCGCTCCTCCAGGTCTTGCTTGCGAAACTCAGCCGCCAGTCAGCGCCTTCGTCGTCACCAGATTGACGCCGGCATCGGCGAAGGCGGCATTGTGCCGGGCGATGATCTGCGGCGCGGTCTCGCTGGCGGTATCGAGCGTGCTGTGGGCGTCGGAAACCACGGTGACGCCCAAGCCCGCCGCAAAGGCGCCCTTGACCGTCGCGGCCACGCAAAAATCGCTCTGCGCGCCGATGAGCACGACCTCGCCGGCGCCCTGCCCGGCCACCCATTCGCCAAGCGCTGCATTGCTGAAGGCGTCGCCCACGCTCTTGGCAAAGGTCGGCTCATTAGCGGCCTGGCCAAGCGCCGGCCACACCGGCCAGCCCGGCTCGCCCGGCGCCAGCGGATCGCCCACCGGTCCGTCATGTCTCACGAATGCAACCTTGCGCCCGCCGCGCCGCGCCCAATCGATCAACGCGCGAGCGCGGTCGGCAATGCCCTCGGCATCATGAATCGGCGGCTCGGCGACGCCGTCGAACATGCCGGTCTGCAGGTCGATGACGATGAGCGGCGCGGTGGCGGATGGACTGGTCTGTGACATGGTTTTTACATAGCACGGGAGGCAGGCCGATCAAGGATCAGGCAGTGTGGGCACGGCGATCGCAAGAGGCTGGCGTTCGAGTCGTGTAGAAATTCGCCCGCAGCAGCGCTAGCTTGGCCTGCTATTGGCAAAGGGGCGAGTGCATGAACGAAGAACATACTGTGTTCCTGATCGGCGGCGGCACGGGCGGCGACGAGCAGGCGACGTTTGCGCTGCAAGATGTAGGAACAATGTGCCGGCTCACTTGCAGCTATCGAAACAAGGTGATCGAGGCCGAGGAGGACGACTATTTCGAAGCCTTGTTCCAGATTCGCCAGCAACTCGAAGTCGATGGGCTGCTGCCCTTTTGTTACGGCGCCAGCGCAAATGTCTATCCCGAAGGCATGGTAATGGAGATGAGCCGCGGACTGACAGTCTGTAAGGTGAAAATGGGCCAGCCGCCTCAGAGAACTGATCTGGTCAACATATTCGACGACGGCTACGACGTGGTGCCTGTGTTCGTACACATGCAACAGCAGTTTTGGGATGCATGGCTGGCCTCGCTGCCGTCATAGCCGAAAAAGACTTGTCCTGCGCAACCCTGCCCTTCCTTCAAATCCTTACCCAATGCCGCCCGTCACCGCATAAGCGCCGGCGACGCGCCCGTCCTCAAGTCGCAGGACGGCGGTGACGATCGAGCCGTATGACCCGCGCCAGACGCTGTGGATTCTCCGATGCTCCTCGACCGGAACGAACGCCCGACCGGTGAAGCGCGCGCCGGTTCGTTGCAATTCGACGGGATCGCCGTTGACATGGACCTTCACGCTCGCGGCAGGGGCCTCAGCCGCATCGCCATCCAGGTCGAGCGTGATGGAAATCTCGTCCTGATTGTCTCTGTGCCGCATATCGACGGCAAGGGTGATGGCGAGCGGTGGCGCCTCGCCTGGCCCGATGCCACCGGGCGGCGCCGCAAACACATCATCGGGCAATTCCGGCGTGCGCGGCGGGCTGGTGCGGCGCTGGCCAGCCCGCTCGAAATCGCCGGCGAGGCATAGCAGCCTGGCGTCATCATATGCCTTGCCGGCGAAGGTCAGTCCGACCGGCATGCCGATATCGGCCATCGTGCCCATCGGCACGGTGACGGTCGGGATGCCGAGATGCCGCCACACCAGATTGCCGTTGGCGACCCAGGTGCCGTTGCGCCAGGCAAGTGCTGCCGACGCCTCGTTGACGTCCGCGTCGGCCGGCCCGACATCGGCCACGGCGGGCAACACCACCGCGTCAAGTCCTTGCACGTCCAGCCAATCCTCGAAATCGATCCGCCGCGTCGCCTCCAGGCCCTTCAGGCCCTCTTCCAGCGCGGGAATGTCCTCGAGCGGCGTCACGCCCAGCTTCGCCCGCTCGACATAGTCCGCCAGGTCGAAACCATCGTCGCCATAGCGGTCCGGCAGTGCGCCCGGCGGCTGCGGAAAGATTTTTTGGCCATTGACCGCGGTGAGATCGGGGATGGCGGGATCGGCATTGGCGCGCAGAAAGTCATCCCAGGCAAAGACGCAGAGATCCCATATTTCGCGCTCGGCGAACTCTTTGGGCACCAGCCCGCGATCGACCATATTTTGCGCGCCGGGCCGGTCGCGCTCGTAGTTGGAGACGACGGGAAAATCGACTTCGACGGCATCAGCGCCAAGCCGCCTGAGATCCATAGCCGCCTGCTCCCACAGCGCCAGCACCGAGGCGCGGGTCTCGATCGGTGTGGTCGCTTCGGTATCGCGGCCGATATACATTCGGGGCACGCCGAGCCGCACGCCTTTGAGCGAACCTTCGAGCTTTAGACCGGTATAGCGCGGCGGCCGCACGGCCGAACTCTTGGGCAGCTCGACCCATGGCTGCATCCGCCAGAAATCACCTCTGGTCTCAGGATCGTCCGCCACGATCACGTCAAGCAGTTCCAGCATGTCGGCAACGCTGCGCGTGTGCGGCACCACCACATCCATGGTCGGCACCAGCGGCCAGTTGCCGCGCACGGAAATGACGCCGCGCGACGGCGTATAGGCGACCAGCGCATTGTTCGAGGCCGGCGCCCTGCCGGACGACCATGTCTCCTCGCCAAGCCCGAAGGCAGCGAAACTGGCGGCGGTGGCGGTTCCGGAGCCGTTGGACGATCCCGAAGCGAAGGCCGCGGTCAGATAATCGGCATTGTAGGGGCTTTCGGCGCGGCCGTAGACGCCGCGCTGCATGCCGCCATTGGCCATCGGCGGCATATTGGTCATCCCGACCAGCACCGCGCCGCCGCCTTTGAGTCGCGCAATGGTGAAGGCGTCCTCATTGGCGATCAGATGCTCGAAGGCCGGCGAACCGGCGGCCACTGTCAAGCCTGACACCTTGTAGCTGTCCTTGGCGGTGTAGGGGATGCCGTCAAGCGGACCGAGCGTCTCGCCGTTCCGGCGACGCCGGTCGGACGCCGCAGCTTCTTCGAACATATCAGGGTTGAGCACGGGCACGGCGTTCAGCGCGATGCCGTGGCGGTCGTAACGGGCGATGCGCCGCAGATACGCCCCGACCAGCTCGACGCTGGTGACCATGCCTTCCTCCAGCGCCTGGCGCAGATCAGCGATCGAGGCTTCGACGAGGTGGAGATCGGTCATCGCTCCAGCCCGCTTCAATCCGGCGCACCAGCAAATAGCACCACGCCGTCGCCGCCGGCAGCCGGCCAATCCCTGATGCTGCGGTCGTAACCGCCGGTGAGGAGTGTACCGTCGGCGGCGAAGGCCACCGAGTAGATCGGTCCTGTGCCTGGGTCGAATTCGGCGATCTCGTTGCCGCCGTCCATGTCCCACAGCCGTGCTGTGCCGTCCAGCGAGCCGGAGGCGAGCCGCTTGCCATCAGGGGATAGCGTCAGCGTATAGACGGTGCCGGAATGGCCGTCGAAGCGGCGCACCTCCTTGAAGTCGTCGAGATTCCAGAGCTTGATGGCATAGTCGCCGCTGCCGGTGACCAGATGATGCCCGTCGGCAGTAAACACGGCTCCGTAAGTACCGCGCTCATGCCCGTGCCAGCTGCGCAATTGCTTGCCGCTGTCCAGATCCCAGAGCTTCAGCTCGCCATCGATGCTGCCGCTGACGGCGCGCCTGCCATCGGGTGAGACGGCAACTGAACTGACCGACCAGCCGTGGCCTGGCAGCACGTGCAGCACGGTGCCTTTCTCGAGATCCCAGACGATCACCGTGCCGGTATCGTGACCGCTGACCGCGCGTTTGCCGTCCGGACTGATCGCCAGCTTGTTGACGCCGCCGTTGCCGCCCGACGAAAAGACATGCAGCACCGTGCCGTCGGAAAGCTGGCGCTGCACGAGCTCGCTATCGTCGCCGGCTGTCAGCGCGCTGACTCTATCCGGCATGAACAGCGCTGTCCGCGCCATGTCCTTGTGCACGCCGAGGGTGCGTATCAGGCGCTTGCCGCCAACGTCCCAGAGCTTGATCGTATGGTCGGTACTGGCGCTCAAGATCTGACGTCCATCGGGTGCCACCGCCAGCCAGACGACGGCGTCACGGTGGCCATCAGGCTCTGTCGGCAGTGGCGGCACAGGCTGGGGCAATGGCGCCACGGTCTCGGGTGGCGAAACGACGGCCGGTGGCGGTGCCGGGGCTGGCGGGACAAGCGCGACCTCAGGTGGCTGCACTGGCGCTGCGGGTGCGGCGGCAGGTGGCGCCGGCTCGGGCGGCGGCGTCTCGGCTGCCTCCTCAGGTGGCGCAAGTGCAGGAACTGGCGTCGATGCCGGTGGCGCATTGGCGATGTCCTGGCCCGCCGGTTCGCCCGGCGCAACCGCCTCGACGCCGCTGCCGGACCACGGACCGAACCGATCGGCGACCAGCGCCAGCACCGCAACAACAGGCAGAACAAGGAAGACTTTCCGCAGGCGCGGCCTGCCGGCGTCTTGTGTGTCGGCCGCCCGTCCAAACAGTGGCGCTCCGGGCGCATGGCTCAGCCGTCCCGGCAACAGGTCGAGCCAGAACAGCATCGCGGCAACCGCCGAGACGATGCCGGTTGCGCAGAAGACAGCCAAACGCACCGAGGCGAAAGCCTCGCCGGCAGCCGCGCCGCCTTGCGGCAGATACACGGTGGCGAAGCAGGCCACGCCGATCGCCAGCAGGAGAGCCGCAAGCAGCCTGTCGACAACCCTGTTCATCAGTCCCTCCCTCAGGCCGATTGTATCGGCCATCCCCCTTGCTGTAGCCATTTCAACATCTTAGCCGAGTTCCTTGCCAAGCTGCGCTCTGAAAAAACAAGAGGCGACAAGATATTCTCATCAGGGATCTGGCCTCTCGGCCTTGAGAACAGACCGATGGCGGATCTACATAGTGGCGTGCAAATATCCGGATATGCAAGGCGCAGTTTCGGGGTCGTTCGCATGGCGCGGCACTGTTAGGACGTAGACTCATTACCGCGTAGCCAGATGCGGATTGCAACGAGCTTGAGGGCGGCAAGATAGTTCTCAGCCAGCTTGTCGTAGCGGGTGGCAATACGGCGGAACTGCTTGGCCTTATTGAAGAAGCGCTCGACGAGGTTGCGCGCCTTGTAGAGGAAGGGACTGAAGGAGATCGGGTCCTTGCGGTTGGCCTTGGGCGGGATGTTGGCCCATGCCTTTCGCTCGGTGACGACAGTGCGCAAGGCGTTGGCATCATAGCCCTTGTCGGCGAGTAGCATGGCACCCTCGGGCAAATCCGTGATCAAGTCCGCTGCGGAGGCGATGTCACTCATCTGACCTGCCGTGAGCATCAGCTTGATCGGCCTGCCTTTGGCGTCCACAAGAGCATGGATTTTGGTTGTCAGCCCGCCTCGGGATCGACCCAGACAATGATCTCGATCCCCCTTTTTGCCGTCGCACCCTGCTGGTGGACGCGAACGATTGAGGTATCGATCATCTGAACCTCGCCGTCATGGGCTTTGGTAATGTTGGCCATGAGGCGGTCCCACACACCTGCTTTCCGCCATCGGACAAAGCGATTGTAGCAGGTGGTGCGTGGGCCGTATCGCTCTGGCAGATCGCGCCATGGCGCACCGGATCGCAGTACCCAGAAGATGCCGTTGAGCACCCGCCGGTCGTCAACACGCGGCAGGCCTCGCGGCTTGTTGGGCAACTGTGGCTTGATCACACGCCATTCGAAGTCGGTAAGGTCATATTGGCTCATGTCGAGCCTGAATCAGATTCCGCCGATATATGAAAGTGTCAGTCGGAAAAACGACCTGTTGCGGACATAAATCATGGCAAATGGTGACGTTCGAAATGAAGCAAGACTTCACTCGCTTCAATATCGATGCCCTCTCGTTTGTCATCTTCGTCTGGGTGATCCGCTAGTTGCCGCAGATCCTCTTCCAAGCCACCGAGAACGTCGATCGGCAATCTCCGTATGAGCAGAGTTATGCAGTGATACTTTTGAGCTCCATCGGTTCCTTTAAGGATCCGCGAAATCGGATCAATCAGCGGTGTCCCCAAGGTAACGAGGAAATCAGCGAGAGGTCTAGCTACCGGCCAATTGCTATCGGCCGTCCAATCCAACAGTTCGTCCAGTATCGGCGCGATCGCGGGATAGCCCGCTTTGATAATGAAAGGGATGGAATCGACATCGTGCTTGCTCTGCGGCAGTAGCCTCTGTGCATCGATCATCGGAGACCACTCACGGCGCATCCATCCTTGCGCCCTTTTTTGAGCACCCGAAGATTGATGTCAACGTCCGCTTCCACCACCATCTCGGTCATTCCGCATTTATGAGTTCACGGCCTAGCGAGTTGCATAAAGACCAAACTCCCCAAGAATAGAAGGCAAGCACCGGCAGGCAAGGTTGACAGGAAGCAGCAGTCTGACATTATCCGCATGGGATATATTGGAGAGCTTGACATGAAGAAGATTTATGAAAAGCCGACGCTGGTCAGAAAAGGCAAGCTGTCGGCGGTAACGGCCGCCAACGGCGCATCGGGTCCCATCGTCATTGTCGAGTAAGCCCGACTGCGAGATCGTCCTGTACCGGCGCCGACGGTGTTTTCGACGGCAGGCTGGGGTTTTGTCGGTGGGAAATTTGCCGGAGGGTTCGGTGTGAAAAAGATCTATGAGAAGCCGATGCTTGTCAGGAAGGGCAGGCTTTCGGCGGTCACGGCCGGCAATGGCGCTTCCGGCCCCATCGGCCCCGCAGGCTGATCTCGCACGGCCGATTCCCAGGTGCCAAAACCAGGACTTTCCTGGGCAACACGCATAAGCTGCGGGGTCCCAGCCGTGGTTGACATTGGGCGGAAGCCAGACATTATCCGCTTGGGATATCTGGAGAGCTCGGCATGAAGAAGACCTATGAGAAGCCGACGCTTGTCAAGAAGGACAGGCTTTCGGCGATCACAGCCAACGGCGCGCTTTCAACCCCCGTCCCGGGTTGATTCAGAGGACCAGCACCAGATCGTCCAGCACGAGCTGCCAGTGGTGCTTCGTCGAGAGGCGAACGCGCGTCACTGATTTGAGCATCGGCGCATAGTGCACCGGCGCGAGTGCCGACAGCACGATTTCGTCGCTGGCAATGCGTTGTTCGCCAAGCCAGCTTTCGATCACCGCTGTCTCTCCCTCAGACATCAACCATGCCGCGGTCAACATCGCCGAGTGAAAGCCGAAAGGACGTTCGCGGCTGAATTCGGCCGGATGGCCGCTGCTGGTATAGGCGATGTGGGCTCCCGACACATTGCCGTTGACATAGCCCTCGCTGCCCTTGACGTGGTCGCGCGACATGGCGTTGAGATTGCGCCAGTCGAGCCCCGAATGGCCGCAGGGCACCTTGCGCAAGCCGAGCGCGGTGACATCGTCGAAGCCGATCGCGTGCAGGGATGCATCGGGCGCTACTGAACCGAGTATGAGCAGTCCGAGATCGGTCGGGTAGGGTGACAGCGCAAGGCGCCGGTCGAGCCCGCCGCCCGATATCAGCATTTCGTCGGCCAGATCCGGAAGCTCGAAGCGAAAAGGCACACCAGTCGCCAGCACCCGGTTTTCGAGAACCTGGCCCTTGCCCATCACCGACAGGGTGGTCTCGATGCCCGCCGGCATTCTGCCTGTCAGCCAGCGCCCGGGCACAAGCCCGACCGGCTTCGGCAGGCTTTCCCCGACCAGGCCGACCAGCGATGCCGGCGCATCCGAAAGCTGCAACGACTGGTCCTGATTGGCGCCGCTGGTGCGCCAGCCCGGCGGAACCGAGACCGAAAACCGATAGGTGCCGGGCGAGCGGATCGCGGCGCGGCGCCGGATCGCCGACATCTTGAAGTTGGCGAAGCCGCCATTGTTGCTTCGCTCCGCCGCAATGAAGGCGCCCTGCCCGTCGAACAGCCGCACCATGATGCCGGCCATGGGTCGGTCGGCGAGCCCATATTTTCCGTCGCCATCGACATCCATGTAGACGAAGGCCGAGTAGTTGAGCGTCGTGGTGGTGCTCGGCCGCCAATCGGCGCGCACGGCATAGTCGTTCGCGGGATCGGCCCGGCGCCGAGCCTTGCGCCGGAGACGGGCTCGCCGCATCTGCCAGTAGAGAAACGCCATGGCGGCGGCGAGGACGATCGCGGCCACGATCGTGATTTCGGCCAGGCCGAAATCACCCATGGAGGCCAGGCCCCCGCAACAACGCTGTGAATTCATTCGAGGGCGAGATGTCGATCATTGGAAACCCTTGGCTGACGCTTGCCGCAGCCTAGCTTGCGCGCTGGCCGCTGGACAGATGGCGCTGGAATGAAGCGCCACACGGCACGACCGAAGCTGCCCTCCTTCCGTCGTCCTAGGACCTGAAGCCAGGCCATTTCTTGCCAATTGGCAAACATGTGCTATATATCTGCCAGAAAGTGAGGTTCCGATGCAGCTTCAGCCTATTGTCACCACGCCGGCCGCGGCCGGAACGGCCGCCATTACCGAGGAGGAAGCGGGCGCCCTGGCGCGCACCACGGTCAATTTGTTCAAGGCCTGGTCGCTCACCGATGGCGAGGCCTGCATTCTTCTCGGCGGCATGTCGCCCCGCACCTGGGCACGCTGGAAGGAAGGGCTCATCGGCAGGATCGACCGCGATCTCAGGATGAGGATGGCCCACCTGATGGGCATCCACAAAGGCCTGCGCTATCTGTTCAGCGAGCCGTCACGCGGCTATGCCTGGATCCGCAAGCCCAACACGGCCTTCGCAGGCCAATCGGCGCTTGATCTCATGCTGCGCGGGGAAATGTCCGATCTTGCCGCGATGCGCGAATGGATCGATGCGGAACGCGGTGCATGGTGAGTGGACTTGCGGTTCGCCGCCATGTTCGCTGGCAGCAGACCTTTCGCATCATCCGTTCCATCTACCCGCCGATCGATCTCTTCGAGGACATCGCCGATCCGCGCGACTGGGAGGCGCTTGCCTCCGTCGAGGAAAAGACCAATCCGCGTATCCGGCTCGAGATCGGCGACCTCGGCAAGGTCCCGGCCGCCAGACGGGTTTCCGGCCCGGGCGCCAGCCTGGTGATGGCGCCCTTCGTGCATTGCTCGACCCTGCGGCCCGGCCGCTTCTCGGACGGCAGCTATGGAATCTACTATGCCGGCGACAGCGAAGACGTCGCGCTGGCCGAGACCATCCATCACCACCAGAAATTCATGCGCGCCACCAAGGAGGAACCCGGCTGGACGGCCGACTTCCGCGTGCTGGTCGGCAGCATCGACCGCGACCTCGACGATGTCGACGCAGTGCCCGGCGTGCTGGACCCGGACGACTACAGCGCCTCGCAGGCGGAAGGACGCGGCCTGCGCGCGGCCGGAAGCGACGGTCTCACCTGGGCCAGCGTGCGCCTGACCGGCGGACGCTGCGTCGGCATCTTCTGGCCCGACGTCATCACCATCCCCGTCCAGGGCCGCCACTACAGCTATCACTGGAACGGCGCCGGCGTGGATTTCGTGCGCCAACTCGATACGGGGCGGGTGCTGGCGGTCAGTTGAGCTGGTGAATGGTGAATGGTGAATGGCCATATGACAGCGGCAATCACTATTCACTATTCACTATTCACTATTCACCCCTTCAATTCCACCCACACCGGTGCATGATCGCTGGCGCCGTCCTCTCCGCGCACCTCGCGGTCGATGCCGGCAGCGGCGAGGCGGCGCGCCAGCTTCTTCGACAGCAATATGTGATCCAGCCGCAGGCCGGCGTCGCGCGGCCAGCGATTGCGGCGGTAATCCCAGAATGTGTAGAGCGTTTCCTTCGGGTATTTCTTGCGTAGCGCATCGGTCCAGCCTTGGTCGAGCAGACGCTGGAAAGAAGCCCGGCTTTCCGGTTGCACCAGCGCGTTGTCGTCATAGGAGCGGGTCGGGTAGATGTCGCGCGGCTCCGGCACGATGTTGTAGTCGCCGATCAGCGCCACCGGCAGGCCGGTGTCGAACAGCTCGGCGGCATGCGCTTCCAGCCTGTCATGCCAGGCCAGCTTGTACTGGAATTTCGGGCCGGGCTGCGGATTGCCGTTCGGCGCATAAAGGCAGGCAATAACAATGCCGTTGACCGCCGCCTCGATGTAGCGGCTTTGCTTGTCCGCATCGTCGCCGGGCAGCGCCTCGCGGGTCAGCACGGGTTCCGAGCCGCGCGCCAGAATGGCGACACCGTTCCAAGTCGGCTCGCCCTTCCACACCGCGCCGTAGCCGGCATCCGCGAGTGCCGTGCGCGGAAACTGCATGTCCCTCGCCTTCAACTCCTGCAGGCAGACGATATCGGGCTTGGCCACAGCTAACCACGTCAGCAGGTTTTGCAGCCTCGCATTGATGTTGTTGATGTTGAAGGTCGCGAGTTTCATCGGGCGCCTCAGCCGACGATCCTTCCCGTCCACGCCTTCACTGCCTCGGCGAGCGACTTCAGGTGATCGGCGGCGGAGAAGCCCGAAACGCTCTTGCGCGGCTTCAGATCGTGGTCGCCATCCTCCAGCCAGATCACCTCGATGGCATCGGAAAGGCCGTAGGTCGCGACCTCTTCCCTGGTGCCGAACTCGTCGCGCGTCCCCTGGCAGATCAACGTTGGCGTCTTCAGCCCGGCCAGATGCTTCGTGCGCAATTGCGTCGGCTTGGCCGGCGGGTGGAAGGGATAGCCCAGGCAGAGCAGGCCCGAGATTTCGCCCTTGGAAAACATCTCGTCGGCGATCATCGAGGCGACACGCCCGCCCATCGACTTGCCACCGATGACAAGCGGACCGGTCATGCCCTTCGCCCTGATGTCTGCGATCGCCTTGACATATTCCGGGTTCACCGTCTCGGCCCGCGGCGGCGGCTTGCGATGGCCGTAGCGGCGGGCGGCCATATAGTGGAATTCGAAGCGCGCGACCTGAAAGCCTGCGGCGGCGAGCGCCTTGGCCGTGGCTTCCATCGAAGCCGAGTCCATCGGCGCCCCGGCGCCGTGGGCGAGCAGGATGGTGACAGGGGCGGTTTCGGGGCCGTCGAAGAGGAACGTGGTCATGAGGCAGTGTCCCGCGCGACGGCGACGCTGCTGATCTCCCCCCTTGTGGGGGAGATGCCCGGCAGGGCAGAGGGGGGCGCGAAGGAATGCCGACCTTCGATCAATCTTTCGAGGAGACAAACACTTCGAAATTGGTCCTCGCCTCGGCGGGACAGCGCCCCCCTCTGTCCTGCCGGACATCTCCCCCACAAGGGGGGAGATTGGCTGTCATCTCGGCCTTCGCCAATCATTATCACCCCGACATCCGCGCCATATGCAAATCGACGAACTGGACCCCCTTGGCCGCCATGCGCGCCCATTCGGAATCCGCGTCGAGCTCGAGATAACGGACCCAGCACCGGCGAGCCTCTTCAAGATTGCCGGCGTCGAATTCGAGCCGGGCGAGATTGAACACCGCATCGGCGTACTTTGCATCCAGCGCAATCGCCTTTTGCAGATGCCGGCGTGCGGACGCCACCCTGCCCTCATCGCTCATCAGCCCGGCCAGATTGAACCAGGCTTCGACGAATCCGGGATCGAGTTTTATCGCGCGGGCATAGTCATGAGCAGCTTCCGCCACGCGGCCGGCGCCGCGCAGGCAATTGGCGCGGTTGAAGGCGGCGATGGCGTCGGTCGGGTCGATAGCAAGGCAGCGCTGGTAGAGCGCCGCCGCCTGCTCGTGGTCTTCAGCCGCTTCCGCTACTTCCGCCTCGGCGAACAATTCTTCCAGCGTATCGTCATCAGGCGCTCCCAAATCGAACAGCAACTGGCCATCGAGCTCGCTCTGGCCGTTCTCGAGATAGATCGCATCCGGACGGCCAGATGCCGAGCCGACAGCGAGCGACTTGGCGGTGAGCGAGGCGACTGGACCGGAGCGGTGGACGGAGCGCGCGATCGCGCCCCAACTCGCACCACCTGATATCAGCCCGGCATATTTGCGAGCCAGGATCAGGTCGCGGAAGGAATAAGGCTCGCGATCATGCTCAAAGGCATCGAACAGCGACAAAAGATCGAGATCGACGGCGGCTAGCCGCGACTGGTCGATGAGCGACTGTCGCGACAGCGCCGAGGCCTCCGGCGCCTTCATCAGGCCCAGGAGGCGAAGAAATCCGTTTTCACTGAGAAGGGTGCGCCCCGCCCTGCGCTCGGCATCGGCGCGGCGCTCGATCTCGGCATCGCCTGCCTTGGCAAGCAGCGTTCGCCCGAACACGACATGGCTGGTGCGTCTGGTTACGCCACGCCGCAACTGACCCTGCTGGCGCGCGACCTCGCGCGCGGCCAGCCGCAGCGGAAACGCCGCCAGCGCGCCGATGATGCCGAAGACGGCGCCTGGGATGCCGCCGGCGGGGACCGTCACGCCTTGCTCTTGCCGACGGCCTTCAACAGGTTCGCCTTGAGCGGATTTTCCTTGGGCGCCGCCTTGCCCCTGGCCGTGGGCTTTGCCGTCTCATCGGCCTTGCTCTTGGATTTCGCCGGCGGCTTGGCCTGCTGCGACAGGCTCGCCTTCAACGCATCCATCAGGTTGATGACGTTGCCGCGCTCGGGTGCGGCCGCGATGATCGGCTTGTGGCCCTTCAGCTTCTCGCGGATCATCGTCATCAGCGCGATCTCGTAGCGGTCCTCGTAGTTCTTCGGATCGAAGCTGGTTTCCTTCTGCTTGATCAGCGCTTCGGCCAGTTGCAGCATTTCCGGGTCGGGCTTGCCGGCGGGGATATTGCCGAAATATTCAGCCGTGCCGCGCACTTCGTTGGGGTTCCTCAACGTGCAGACAAACATGCCGTTCTCGCGCGCGCCGATGGTGACGATCCGCTCGCGGCTGGACAGCACCAGGCGCGCGATCGCCAGCTTGCCGGATTTGCGCATCGCTTCGCGCAGCACGGCGAAGGTTTCCTCCGCCATCGCTCCATCCGGCGCCAGGTAATAGGGCGCGTCCTGGTAGATGACGTCGACCTCGCCCTCGTCGACGAAGGCCTCGATGTTCATCGTGTGATTGGATTCGATGCGCACCGCGTCGAGATCGGCATCGTCGATGATGATGTACTGCTTGTCCTCGTACTCGTAGCCCTTGACCAGGTCCGAGCGCTCGACCAGCCCGAGTTCGGGATCGACCGGCTTCATGTTGATCCGGTTGTGGGTCTTCTTATGCAGCTGGTTGAAGCTGATGCGTTCGCTGGCACTCGTCGCCGGATAGAGCCGGACCGGACAGCTGACGAGGCTGAGCTTGAGGTAACCTTTCCAACTTGCCCTGGGCGCCATGAATTCTCTCCTACGCGGCCGTGCACTGTCGAACTGTTGCAGCGCTGTTCGTCCAAAGGACGAGTGACAACGCCGAAATCCTACATCGAGCCCTCACAATACCGGCAAATCCCTAGCGAAATCTTCCATGTCGGCCCAGGGATCGCCGGAGGTAGCCAGAAGGCCCGGCAGCGAAGAATAATTCAAATCCTGCGGGGCGTCGATGGATTCCAGATCGGACCAGCTCACCGGCGTCGAGGCCGGCAGGTTGGTGCGGGCGCGCAGCGAATAGGGTGCGGCGGACGTGTGGCCCCGCGCATTGCGGTGATAGTCGATGAAGATGCGCCGCTTGCGGTTGTCCTTGCCCATGGTGGTGGTGAAGGTATCCGGTGCGGTGGCAGCCAGATGCATGGAGATGGCGCTGCTCGCCTGATGCAGCTTCTTCCAGTTCTGCTTTTGCGTCACCGGCACGGTGACGTGAATGCCGCTGCCGCCGGAGGTCTTGGCGAATGGCATCAGCCCGAGACCCTCCAGCTCACCCCTGATGTGCACCGCGGCCTCCACCACCTCGCGCCACGCAATCCCCTCGCCCGGGTCGAGGTCGAAGACGATCAGGTCGGGCCTGTCCAGTTTTGTCCGATGCGTGCCCCAGGTGTGGAACTCGACAACGCCGAACTGCGCCAACGCCAGATAGCCCTTGGCGCCCTCGACCGACAGATAGGACTTGGTCTCGCCCTCGGAATTGGTCGCCTCGAAGGTGACGACCGAAGGCGGCATGCCGGTGAAGGCATGGCGCTGGAAGAAACAGTCTTGCGGCTTGCCGGTCGGGCAGCGCACCAGCGACACCGGACGGCCGAGAATGTGCGGCAGCATGAAGTCGCCGACCAGCGCGTAATAGACCGCGATGTCGAGCTTGGTCGGCCCGGTCTTGCCGAACAGCCGCCGCGTCGGGTTGGTCACCCAGATCGTCGCGAGATCGGCCTCGGCGATCAGCCGCTTGCGTTTCGCCGAGACTGGCGTCGACAGGCCGACATCCCTCAGGCCACGGAACACGCCGTGACGCAGCGCATTGTCCGACGTGCGGTTGGCGTAGTGAATGCGCGCCGACAACAATGGCCGCACCCAGTTCATCTTGCGCATGATCTCGCCCGGCACGCCTTCGGGCGGGGTGGCGCCTTCGCGCAACGGTTCAAGCCGCGCCAGCAATTCGCCGGCCGTCCCGGCATCGAAGCCGGTGCCGACCTTGCCGCGATAGTGCAATTCGTCGCCGTCGAATTCCGCCATGCCAAGTGCCGCCAGCCCTTCGGCGGCGTCCGATGTGGTGTAGCCGGCGATGACGAAGTCGCCGTTCTTCAGCGCCTTGGTCTTGGTCCAGCTTTTGGTGCGGCCGCTCTGGTAGGTCGCGGTGGCGCGCTTGGACACGACGCCTTCCAGTCCGAGGTCACTGGCCTGGTCATAGAGCCCCTGGCCGTCGCCCTCGACATGGTCGGAGAACTGGATCGCAGAATTGGCGCCAAGGCCGGCGAGCAGTTGCGACAGCAGCGCCTTGCGCCTGATGAGCGGCGCTTTCCTCAGATCCCAGCCATCGAGATAAAGCAAATCGAAGGCGTAGAAGTGCAGCTTGTTGCCGGCGCCCTCCGCCAACGCGTCCTGCAACAGCGCGAAGCGGCTGATGCCCTTGCCATCGAGCACGACGACCTCGCCGTCGATAACCGCCTCGCGGCAGGGCAGCCTGGCGAAGGCGTGCGGAAGGTCGCCATAGCGCCTCGTCCAGTCGAGGCCGGCGCGGGTGATCAGCCGCGCCTGCCTGTCGGCCAGATGCGCCATGGTGCGATAGCCGTCGAACTTGATCTCGTGCAGCCAGATTTCTCGAGTATCGACACCATCCGGCGGTTTCGGCACCCGCGTGGCCAGTTGCGGCTCGATGCGCGCCGGCGCCGGCGCCTTGACCGCGCCGGGCAAGGCGCCCGGTTTCAGCGCGATCGCCCTTGCAGCTTTAGCGGCAGGCTTCGGCGCTGCGACCAGCTCCTCGATACGCCGGCCGGATTTGACGCTCTCGGGCCGCTCGCTGAGGATATCGAGTTTGGTATCGGCGGCGAGGTCGCGCTCCTTGAACAGCAGCCAGTTTTTCTTGCCTTCATCCTCGCCTGGCTTGGGCTTCAGCCGCGTCAGCATCCAGCCGCCATTCAGCTTCTCGCCGGCCAGGCGAAATTTGAAGGCGCCGGTGCGCAGGCTCTTTTCGACATCGTCCATTGGCGCCCAGGTGCCGGTATCCCAGACGATCATCGGACCGCCGCCATATTCGCCCTCGGGAATGACGCCCTCGAAGTCGATATAGTCGAGCGGATGGTCCTCGGTCTCGACCGCCAGTCTTTTGTCCGCGGGATTGAGCGACGGGCCGCGCGGCACCGCCCAGCTTTTCAGGACATCGCCGACCTGCAGGCGCAGATCATAGTGGTCGGCCGTGGCGTGATGCTTGTGAATGACGAAGCGGTTGCCATCGTCGCGGAGCAGTCCGCCTGCGGGTTCCGGCGTGCGGCTGAATTCGCGCTTGGCGCGATAGGCCTTGAGTTTTGGCGAGGTGGTCATGTCTGCGTGCCGGTCGGGATGCCGCACGAAAACAAGGGCTTGGCGCACATTGCTTGATTCATTTTGTCAGCATGCGACAGGCAGGTGTCACGCCCACGCGGCTCAATCGTCGGCGGCCGGAGTCAATTCGAGCTCGGCGGGCGAAAGTCCCTGCTGAAGCTGGCTCAACCGGAACTCGTCGACCCAATAGGCCTCGCCGTCGACCAGAACCCGCGCGCTGTATGCGCCGGCGGAAAAGCGCTGCGTGGTGACGTAGACCTTGTGGCGGTCAAGCGCCCGGCGCACCGCGGCGCGCTTGGATTTCTGGGCAGTGACGGAACTGGCCATGGGTTCGCTCATACGCCGGGTCGGGGCCTGATCGCAGCCCGAGAACCTTTTCAAAATGGCCGAGACTGAGTGTCCTGTCAATTTTGAGACGGTTCTAACGCGCCAGTTGAAACAGTCGGTTGGTGAATGGCCGTGGGAAACCATTGCGCCATCAGTCGCGTTTGACGCCTCACCGAACCGCTGTTCCGAAGGCACGCCCCGCCAGTTTGGGCAGGTGGCGATCGCTTTCCTCAAGGTTACGGGTGGTCCGCGTCGGGGCCGCTCTTGTGCCCGTTTCAGTTCGGCTCGGACCACCCGCCCGCCTTGCGTCCTTCCCAAGACAATAGGCAGTATAAGCGCATTGGAAAAACGGCGTGTTGACCCAGATCAAACGCGAAGTGGACTGTCGCCGACTTCGAGCACCCATTGCCAGACAGCCAGAGTAGCCCCATCCGGCTTAATTGCCTCAAGCTTCGCGCCCCAAGCCACACAACAGGGCGAATAGGACAAGGATGGCCGAGACCGGGAGGCCAGTCAATTTCGCGCGTGGTCGGATGGCGAGACGGAGGACCCGAGAATGACGGCCGGGCATGGTCTGACCGATCGAGCTTGTTCTCATATTTCACAAAATCGGATTCGTGGGATCATTCTTCGTATGAAAGTGTCGTCTTTCACAGAAATGCAGCTTCGCCCTCGCCTAGCGTCACAGCAATTGGGCGGGGTGGTTCAATGGCATCTGGATCGACAAGCGGCAAAGCCGAGCGCATGGGTTCGCTTGATCTGCTGCGTCTGGTGGCGGCTTTGGCTGTCGTCTGCTTTCACTACTTTTTCCGGGCATCGCACACACCGCCGCTGCTGGTGAATGGCTACCCCGAACTCGACCCCTTCGCGATCTACGGCTACATGGGCGTCAGTCTGTTTTTTCTGATCAGCGGTTTCGTCATTGCCTGGTCGGCCGAAGGCCGGAACTGGACGGAGTTCGCCGTGGCAAGGTTCGCGCGGCTTTACCCTGGCTTTCTTGTCTGCATGACTGCCAGCTTCACCATCCAATTCCTGGCCGCCGATCCGAACCTTCCATACGACCCGATGACGTGGGTCGCTAATCTCATTATCGTCGCTCCCGCCCTCAACAAGCCCTTCATGGACGGTGTCTACTGGTCGATCGTCTTCGAGATCATTTTCTATGGCTGGATTGCGATCGCCCTGTTCTTTGGCGTCTTCTCGCGCTGGAAGCTGCAAATCGTAGCGACATGGCTGCTGATTTCCGTGATCAACGAAACATTCATCCACAGCATGGCCCTGCACATGCTGTTCGCAACGCAATTTGCGCCATTCTTCGCCGCCGGAATCCTTGCCCAGCACATGGTCGCGAAAGGTGCGTCGAGCGAGGCGCTGGTGCTGCTCGGTGCGGCGTTCCTGCTGTCGTGCGAGTACCTGCATATCGAGGCCGACTGGCAGCAGGAAAATTACGGAGTCTCGCTGCCGTTTTCAAAGCTGCTTATCGCAAATATCGTCGTTTATGCCCTTTTTGGCGGAGCTCTCCTCTTGCGTCACCGCATCGCGCCGACACCTTTGGTGCTCGTGTTGGGCGGGCTGACCTACCCGCTCTATCTCCTGCATCAGCATATCGGCCTGCTCGGGCTCAACGCGCTGTCGCCAACGGTCGGCCGATGGCCGGCCCTGGCAATCGTCCTCGCGCTGGTCCTGTCGGTCTCCTTCGTGGTCTCGTTCTATTTCGAAAAGCCGGTACGCAAGCCTTTGATATCGTTGCTGCTGCCCCCGCTGAACATGATGGCAAGCAAACTTCGGCTTGATCGGCCGGTATAGATCGGGCGCACAAGTGAGCCGCATCCGCATGGTGGACAGCGAGTCACAATAGTTCCTCCGCCCTGAAGATAAGAACCGCCTGGAGTGTTTCCTGTTTTAACGGAAGAGTAGCCAGCATCTGCGGGACAGTTGGCGCATTCTGCGTGTTCGATGGTTGCGATGAGTGCGCAAATCTCCTCGACCGTTGCCTTTTGGCGTTCATCGCCTCATCCGTGGGTATGGGCCTGATCCATCCGATGGATCCTTCGGCTAGCGCTCCAAGATTATTCGCAGATCGGTCAAAGCCAGCCAGACTTGCCGACGCTTGGAAATCCCCAATCGGAGGCAAGTCTGTGATGGAAAAGAAGTTGGTGGCTCTGGCGCACCCATATCTCGCGCCGTTTCTGCGCGACATGCTCGGAGCCAGGTATCAAATCGTCGAGCTTGCCTCTCCGATTTCGGAGGCTGGATCGTGTTCCGCCCGTGCCGTGATCGTCGACGGAAGCCGTCCGTTTGATACGAACGTGCTGCAGGTCTTGCCGAACCTTGCCCTGATAGCCTGCTTCAACGCGGGCTATGACGGAATAGATGTAGACTGGACCCGACAGCACGGCATCATTGTGACGCATGCCCAGAATGTCAACCACGAGGACGTGGCCGACTTTGCGATCGCGCAGATACTGAACATCTACAGGAGTATCTCCACCGGCGATCGCTGGGTTCGCAGCGGCGCATGGCGATCAGGCCGGAAGATGATAACACGTTCTGTCGCGGGGCTCCGGCTCGGCATCGTCGGACTGGGCAGCATCGGACGTGCGATCGCTCATAGGGCGGATGTGCTGCGCATGGTGACTTCGTGGTGGGGCCCACATGACAAGCCTGGCACCCCTTGGCCGAAGGCAGCTAGCATTCTCGGGCTGGCACAGGCAAGTGACGTGCTGGTGGTCGCCGCGCCCGCCAGGAACGACAACCGCGGACTGATTTCGGCAAGCGTGCTGCAGGCGCTTGGCCCCCAAGGCGCCATCATCAATGTCGCCCGGGGATCGCTGGTCGACGAGGGTGCGCTGATCGATGCGCTCACGCACGGTGCGCTCGGAGCTGCCGCATTGGACGTCTACCAGGATGAGCCAGCCTCACCCGGGCACTGGGCTGACGTTCCCAACCTGTTTCTATCGCCCCACATTGCCGGCGTTACCGATGTGGCCGTGAGCCGCATGGCTGCGCTCGTGCGTGCAAACCTCGACGCCTTCTTTGATGGAGAGCCCGTGCTAACTCCCGTCAAGGCCGCAGCCTGACCCCCAAGGCGACACCGTCGAGCGGCTGTGGAAACGGAGCGAGTGCTCTATATAGTTTTCAAAATTCTTGTTGGAGCACGGCAGATGACTTTGATCACACGAAAACTCGGCAGCCAGGGGCTGCAGGTATCGGTGATCGGCCTCGGCTGCATGGGCATGAGCCAGTCCTACGGCCCGGCCGACGAAGCGGAATCGATCGCCACCCTGCACCGCGCCATCGAACTCGGCTGCACTTTTTTCGACACCGCGGAAGTCTATGGCCCCTACACCAATGAGAAATTGCTCGGCCGGGCGCTGAAAGGCCGGCGCGACCAGGTGACCATCGCCACCAAATTCGGCTTCCGCATCGAAAACGGCAAGCAGGTCGGCACCGATCGCGATAGCCGGCCCGAACACATCCGCGAGGCGGTGGACGGATCGCTCAGCCGGCTCGCCACCGACCATATCGACCTGCTCTACCAGCACCGCATCGATCCGGCGGTGCCGATCGAGGATGTCGCGGGGACGGTGGGCGAACTGGTAGCCGAGGGCAAGGTGCGCTTCTTCGGCCTGTCGGAGGCGGGTGCTGCCAACATCCGCCGGGCGCATGGCGTACATCCGTTGTCGGCGGTGCAGAGCGAGTATTCGCTGTGGGAACGCAATCTGGAGCCGGAGATCATCCCGGTTCTAGCCGAACTCGGCATCGGCCTGGTGCCGTTCTCGCCGCTCGGCCGGGGTTTCCTCACCGGCGACGTCAAGCGCGCCGAGGATTATCCGGAAGGCGATTTCCGGCGCGGCGACCCGCGCTACCAAGGCGCCAACTACGACGCCAATGTACAGGCCGCCGGAGTTGTCCGCGACATTGCTGTGGCCAAGGGTGTCAAGCCGGGCCAGGTCGCGCTGGCCTGGCTGTTGCACAAGGGTTCTGATTTCGGCATCGACTTCGTGCCGATCCCCGGCACCAAGCGCCGAAAATATCTCGAGGAAAACGTCGCCGCCGTGGCAATCAAGCTCGACGCCGCCGCGATGCAGGCGCTCGACGCCGCACTGGCGCCGGGCAAGGTCTCGGGTGAGCGTTACAACGAGCGCATCATGGCGATCATCGATCGCTAGGGTGGCCCGAAGGGAGGCTGGTGAGGCGCCAAAGCTATTCGACGCCGCCCAATAGTTCTTCCGCCCTGGCAATGGCATCTGCCTGGTGCGGCTGCAGGGGCTGGCCGGCGTAACCTTCGAAGACCGGCAGGAACGGATCGTCGATATGCGTCCTGATGCCGGACAGCTGCTCCATCACCGCCAGGCCGCAATAGGGGACGTAGGCAGCCGAATAGCCGCCTTCATGCGACATCATCAGGCGTCCGCCGCAGAGATCGTCGGCCGCCTGCATCAGCATGCGCGTCATCTCGCGGTAGCTGGCGCTGTGCAGCATCATGCGGCCCAGCGGATCGGCCGCCGAGGCATCGAAGCCGGACGGCACGACGATGAGATCGGGCTGGTAGCGATAGAGCGCCGGCAGAACGATGCGTTCGAACACCGACATATAGGCGCCGTGGCCACATCCGGCGGGCAGTGGCACGTTGATGTTGTAGCCTTCGCCCTTGCCCTCGCCGCGCTCCTTGTGAAAACCGCTGTCATGCGGATAGAGCCCGTCCTGGTGGATCGAGATCGTCAGCACGGACGGATCCGCATAGAAGGCGGACTGCGTGCCGTTGCCGTGATGGACGTCCCAGTCGACGGTGGCAACGCGCCCGAAGCCATGCTTGGCCCGGTTCTTCAGTATGGCGACCGGAACGTTGCCGAACAGGCAAAAGCCCATGCCTTGCGCGCGCTCGGCATGGTGCCCGGGCGGCCGCACCAGCGCGTAACCATTGCCGACATCGCCGCTCAGCACCGCATCCATCACCGCAGCGGTGCCGCCGGCCGCCAGGCAGGCAATCTCGTAGCTACCATGGCCGAAGGGGGTGAGATAGCTCGCATCGCCGCCACGCCCGTCGCTGAGCGTCTTGATACGGCTGATGTAGTCGCGGTCGTGAAACAGGGCCAGATCGTCCTCGCTCACCGCAACGGAAGCGATCTTGGCCAGTTTGTCGGTGAGGCCTGAAACCTCCATGAGATTGCGGAACCGGCGCTTGGTTGCGGCATTCTCGGCATGCTCGCCCGGCTCGATGGTCAGGCTCGGCTGGAAGAACTGCGCGGCGGCGCCGGTCTCATGCCAGAGATAGAGTTCGTGAAAATTCCAGCCCGTCGTCATCTCTGCCTCATCCCGCCAGGATCATCGACGCGGCGCGTTCGGCGATCATGATCGTCGGCGCGTTGGTGTTGCCCGAGACCATCTTTGGAAACACAGAGGCGTCGGCGATGCAAAGCCCGTCCAATCCATGCACCTTCATCGACGAAGGATCGACGACGGCCATCGCGTCGGTGCCCATGCGACAGGTGCTGGTCGGGTGATAGAGCGTCGTGCAGTGGCCGCGAATATACTGCGCGATCTCGTCGTCGCTCTCGCATTCGGCGCTTGGCGTGATTTCGCCGACCAGCATTTCGGCAAGCGGCGACTGCGCCGCGATCCGGCGGCTGATGCGGATGCCTTCGACCAGCGTCGCGATGTCGGAACCGTCCTCGTCGCTGACGAAGTAACGCGGATCGATCGCCGGATACTCGACCGGATTGGCCGAGCGCAGGCGGATCTCGCCGCGGCTGTCAGGCCGCTGCAGCGTGGTGTGCAACGTGATGCCGGGCTTCGACGACAGGAAGCGCACATAGTCGCGATGCGGGCTGATCGCACCGTAAAGCTGCAAATCCGGTTCGACATCGGGCCGGCTCTTGACGAAGCCACCGGCCGCCACCCAGGGCGAGGAACGCGGACCGCTGCGCGATGTCTGCCATTCCAGGAAGTCGCGCTGCAGCGTCTCGTCGGTCCAGGCGCCGACGCCGATCTTGTCCTTCGTATAGAAGGTGATCGGAATGTTGATGTGGTCCTGCAGATCCTTGCCGACGCCCGGCAGGTCGTGCACGGGCGCAACGCCGATCTGGGCGAGTTCGTCGGCCGGCCCGATGCCCGAAAGCAGCATCAGCTGGCAGCTGCCGATCGAGCCCGAGGACAGCACCACCTCGCTGTCGGCGAAAGCGGTCTCCGGCACGCCGTCGACCAGGTAGCGGATACCCCTGACCCTGCCCTTCTCGACGATCAGGCCCGTTGCCAGCACGCCGGTTCTCACCGTCAGGTTGGGGCGTTCCCGCGCCGGGCGCAGATAGGCCTTGCCGGTGCCCCAGCGCTCGCCGTTCTTGATGGTGAACTGGAAGAGGCCGACGCCTTCCTGCTCGACGCCGTTGAAATCGCGGTTCTGCTTGTAGCCGGCGGCCTTGCAGGCCTCGATCCAGGCAAGCTCGTTGGGATCGACATGCCCGACATTGCCGATATGCAGTGGCCCGTTGGCGCCGTGCAGCGGATCGTTGCCGAGTTCGGCATTGCTTTCGCAGGCCTTGAACACCGGCAGCACATCGGCCCACGCCCAGCCGGGGCAGCCCATGGCGGCCCAGCCGTCATAGTCGGACGGCAAGCCGCGAATATAGATCATGGCGTTCAGCGCGCCGGAGCCGCCGATCATCTTGCCGCGCGGCCAGAACACCCGCCTGCCGCGGCAACCGGCCTGCGGCTCGGTGTAATAGCCCCAGTCGACGGCAGTGTTGAACATGGTCGGCCAGTCCGACGGCACGTCCGAGGCGAGCGGCGCCTCGCGCCCGGCCTCCAGCAACAGCACCTTGCGGGCCGGATCGGCGCTGAGCCGGTTGGCCAGCACGCAGCCGGCCGAACCGGCACCCACTATGATCGTATCGAACATCGTCAGTCTCTCATTTTCCGGCCGGAGCCGGGCTTTGCACAATGTTGCTGTCTATTGGCTTTGCGTCAGTCAGCTTGGCGCGGCGCCGCGCGAGCCAGTGGACGAGGTCGCCAAAACGGCCGACGAGGCCCTTCGGCATCAGCACCACCGACAGCGCGATGATCAGGCCGAGGCCAAGAGTGCGGAACTCTCCGCTCTCGCGCATCAGTTCATCGGCCAGGACCAGCACCACCGTGCCGACCAGCGGCCCCCAGAACGTGCCGACGCCGCCGACCACGACGATGGCGATGATGAACATCAATTGCGACATCGACAGCACGCCGGGGCCGATCGCCTGGAAATGCGCGGCATAGAAACCGCCGGCCAGCCCGGTGAAGAAGGCGGAGATGCCGAAGACCAGAAGCTGCGCCTGGAAGCGGTTGACGCCGCGCGCCACTGCATAGCCAGGATTGTCCTTCAGCGCCCGGAAGGCCAGGCCGATCGGGCTTTTGACGATCGCGTAGGTGAAGACCATCGTGACTGCAAACAGTACGGCGATGATCGCGTAATTGCCGACCAGCCACTGCGCGCGCAGCAAGGCCCTGGTGCCAAGATCGCCAAAGCGGGCAAAGCCGACGGCGCCGCCGGTGAACTGGCGGCAGACGGAGCCGACCATGACGAAGCATTCGGTGTCGGTTACGATCAGCAGATACATCGTCTGGGCGATCGCCAGCGTCAGCAGCGCCACATAGACGCCGGTCAGGCGAAGGCAGGCGAGGCCGACGGCCAGCGAGAACAGCACGGCGCCGAGCGCGCCGGGCACGAGGGCTGCCCAGACGTTCCAGCCGAAATAGAAACAGAGCATCGCCGTCGCATAGCCGCCGAAGGCGAAGATCGCCATTTGCGCCAGCGAGAAGATGCCAGAGAAGCCGAACAGGAGGTTCCACTGCGAGGCGATCGTTGCATAAAACAGTGCCAGCACGATCTGGCCGAGGATGTAGCGGCTGTCGACCATGAAGGGCAGCGCGATCGCCGCCGCGACCAGCACCAGGCTGATGGCAAGATCGGTCCTGGCTGAGCGGGAGATGCGCGACATGGGTTTCGTATCCGTCATGGTGCCCTCACATGCGCCGGATTTCGGCGCGGCCGAAAAGGCCCGACGGTCGCCAGATCAGCACGGCAATGACCACGAACAGCAACGACGGAAACCCCCAGCGGGCGCCAAGCGCGTACTGGACGAAGGATTCGAACAGCGCCAGGCCAAGCGCGGCAGCGACCGCGCCCGGCAGATTGCCGAGACCGGCGACCACGCACATGATGAAGGCCTTCAGCATCGGGTCGTTGCCGAGCGGCGGCGACAATTGCGTCATCGACGACACCATGACGCCGCAGATGCCGGCGAGCGCGCCGGACAGCATCAGCACCTGCAGATAGACGCGGTTGACGGCGACGCCCATGAGCTGGGCCGCGTCGCGGTTCTGCGCCGTCGCCCGGATCGCGCGACCCATCCGCGTCCGGCCGAGCGCCAGCGAAACCACCACCATCATGACGACGACCACCGCGATGATCAAAAGGTTCTGCCAGGGCAGAGTCAGCGGCCCGAGGCGAAAAGTGCCGGCGATCGAAACCGGCTGCTTCAACGGCTGCCCGCCATAGGTCAGCAGAATGGCATTCTCAAGCGCGATGCCGATGCCGACCGTGGCGATCATGACATTGGCTTCGAATGTCGACTTGTCGTTCTTCAACAGGTTGCGCACGATCGCGAAATAGAGGATGGCGCCGGCCACGGCGCCGGCCAGGATGGCGCCGGCGAAGCCGATCGCGATCGGCAGGCCGAGCGAGGTGATCACCGTGAAGGCGACATAACCGCCAAGCGTCAGCATCGCCGCATGGGCCATGTTGAGCATGCCCATCGACCCCCAGACCAGCGACAGACCCACCGTCGCCAGGGCATAGAGCGCGCCCGAGGTGAAGCCGGCGACGAGAATGGCCATGAGCACATCGACCATGGCGTCAGCCTCCAAGATAGGTTGCGAGAAGCTCGTCGCGCGCCATCAGCTCGGCGGGCTTGCCCGACCAGACGATGGCGCCGTCGTCGAGCAGATGCAGGCGGTCGGCCAGGTCCTCGACCCGCGCCGGGTTCTCCTCCACCAAGAGGATCGTCCGGCCGGCCTTGCTCAGTTCGGAAATGACGCCGTAGACCTGATCGATGATCAGCGGCGCCAGGCCAAGCGACGGCTCGTCGATCAAAAGGATGCGCCCCCCCATCATCAGGCCGCGGCCGATGCCGACCATGCGCCGTTCGCCGCCGGACAGGCTCGAGGCGATCTGGCCGCGGCGGTCGGCAAGCTTCGGCAGAAGCGTGTAGACCTCGTCCAGCCGGCGTTTGATCTCGGCCTTGTCCGGCGCCAGATAGGCGCCCATCAAAAGGTTTTCGAGCACGCTCATCTGCGCGAACAGCATGTCGCCCTGCGGCACGTGGGCGACCCCCAGCATCGCCGTCTCATGCGGCCTGCCGGACAGGCGCTGGCCGTCGATGCTGATCTGCCCGCCGCGCAGCGGCACCAGGCCGGAGATGGTCTTGAGCAATGTCGACTTGCCATGGCCGTTCGGGCCGACGACGGTGACGAACTCACCGGCATTGACGGTCAGCGAAATGCCCTTGAGCACGTCGAGCCCGTCATAGCCGGAGACGATGCCGTCGAGTTGCAGGACAGGCGGTTTTGCGGCTGTGCCCGTCATGGCGTCCCCGCCGCCGCATTCGTCGTGGCGGCTTGCTCATCGAAGAATTTCTTCAGCCGTTTCTGCGTGCCCTGGCCGAGATAGGTTTCGACGACGGTCTGGTCCTCGGCGACCTTGTCCGGCCGGCCCTCGAAGATCACCTTGCCATGGTGCATGATGACGACGCGGCTGGAGAGCGCCAGGAGAAAGCGCATGACATGCTCGATCAGGACGATGGTCAGTCCCTGGTCGCGCAGTTTCAGCACCATCGCCATGATCTGGTCGATCTCGGCGACGTTGAGCCCGCCCACCGGCTCGTCGAGGAAGAGCATTTTCGGCCGGGTGGCGATGGCGCCGGCGATCATCAGGAGCTTGCGGTCGAGCACCGGCAGCCGCGCCACGGTCTCTTCGGCCTTGGCC
>NZ_NWQG01000182.1:0-3481 GCF_002529485.1 Mesorhizobium sanjuanii | reverse complement strand
CCTCCATCGTCGCCTGCCGGACGTCCTCGCCAAGGCGGAAGCCGGCCAGCCTTCGCCGCTGCCGGCCGAAATAGGCGGCGATCTCGATGTTTTCACGAACGGTCAGGCTGTCGAAGGCGGCATTGAGCTGGAAGGTGCGGGCCATGCCGAGCTGGCAGATGCGGTCGGCCGGAAAAGTCGAAATGTCGGTGTCGCCGAAATGCACCCGGCCGCCGCTGGCCGGCGTGATCCCGGTCACGACGTCGAAGAAGGTCGTCTTGCCGGCGCCGTTCGGCCCGCCAATGCCGACGATCTCGCCCGGGTTGACCACCATCGACACGCCGTCGACGGCGGCCAGCGAGCCGAACCGTTTGACCACACCGTCACAAACCAGCATCGGGCCCGCGGCCTCAGTCATCTCGTTTGCCTGGCATCTGTTATCTTACCTGGTGGCAACCGGTCGGGCGCAAACCCGGCCGGTTCGTTGGTTTCATTTCCGCGTCCGGTTCATTTGATCCATGGCGGCACAATGAAGCTGTCCGTGGCATAGAGCACCGGCGCGATCAGCTTCGGATCGGTCTTGTAATCCTGATGCTGCAGGAACTGGTGCGGCATGCCAAGCGACGGATCGGCCACCTGCGTCGGATAGCAGAAGGCCGACTGGCCGGCCGGATCGGCCCTATAGGTGCCGTTGACCCCGCGATAGACCAGGCGCTTCATGGCATTGGCCACCTTGGTGGTCTGCTCCTTGTTCATCGGTTCGCCCGGACCGCCGGCGATCGCCGCGGCAAGCGCCCACATCCACAGGCCGTCATAGGTCTGCGACCCCGTGATGTAGGCCGAGTTCGGACCGAACTTGGCCCGGTAGCTCTCGCGGAAAGGCTTGGAGAAATCGTCCGGCAGGCAGCCGATCACCGTCGAATAGACGACGCCGTTGACCGCCTCGCCGCCGATCTCGCGGAACGCCGGCAGCGATGGTCCGTACTGCATGTAGATCAGGCTGTTGATCGGCTCGGCGAGGAACTGGACCATGAACTGCGCCAGGTCTTGCGGCAGGAAGTGCGTCACCAGGATCGCCGCCGGCGGGTCTTGGCGGAGCTTTGCCAGCGTCGGTCCCCACTGGTTGGTCGGGAACGGAACGGTCTCGAACAGGCTGACCTCGAAGCCGTATTCGGCCGCCTTGTCGCGGATCGCGTTGGCGATGACGATCGAATATTCGTTGGCCGACGGGATGATGGCGATCTTCTTGTTCGGCGCCTTCCATTTGCCGTCCGCGGCAAGCGTCTTGAGGAAGTTCAGGCAGCCCGGTCCATACCAGAACTCCGGCGGGTCGCCCTGGAAGGAGCTGTAATAGCGGGCCGGGTCGGTCTTGAACTTCTCATTGTGCGAAATCAGCGTGTTGTAGTGCATCATGATGACGTCGTTGTCGGCGGCGACGTCCATCTCGATCATGTTGGTGCCGAGATTGTAGCCGTTGATGATGACCGGCGCCTCGAAGCGGTCGATCAGGCGCTGCATCGACTGGCTGACGAGGTCCGCGCCCATTTCCTTGGTGTCTTCGATGTGGATCTCGACAGGCCGGCCAAGAATGCCGCCCGCCGCATTGATCTCCTCGGCGGCAAGCTCGAGACCGTTCTTGAACTCGATGCCGTCGGCGGCGGCGATGCCGGACATCGGCAGGGCCGAACCGACCGGAATGGGCGTGGCGTCCTGGGCGATCGCGGCATTGTTCATGTCGGCAAGAAGCGCGGCGCCGGCCGCACCCGCGCCAACCACGCCTTGCAGCATTGCGCGTCTGTTCATCATGGCAAAGTTCCCCTTTTTGGCGTTGGTTAGAGTCTTTTCTTCATGTGAAATTTTCAGGCGAAATCCTTCAGGCGAAACGCTTCGGTCATGGGCGGAAAGGCGGCCTCCAGGTCGGCCGCCGCCGACAGCACGCGGGCATCGTCGCCGCGCGCGCCGATGATCTGGAAGCCGACCGGCAGGCCCGCCGTGGTCATCCCGCAAGGGATGACGCAGGCCGGTTGCTGGCTGAGATTGATTGGATAGCTGAACGCCGCCCATTCGGTCCAGCGCGACAGGCCGCTGTCCGGGGGCACCTCAAGTCCGACGTCGAAGGCCGGCACCGATGTTCCCGGCGAAACGATGAAATCATAGGCGTCGAGCAGCCGGTCCATGGCGGCGCCGAATTCGGTGCGCTGCAACTGCGCGGCGACAAGCGCCTGGGCCTCGAACGCCGCCCCTGCCCGCGCGATCTCAAGGAAGCCCGGATCGATGCCTGCCCGTTCGTCCGGCGCGACCAGTGCCAGCCGCGCCGCGGCGCCGGTGAACCAATGATGCTGGAAAAGATCGAGGAGATCGCCACCTGGAAGATCAATCGGCTCGACTGTCGCGCCGAATGCCTCGAAATACGTCAAGGCATGAGAGACAACCGCGGCGATCCCGGAATCCAGCGCTCCTGACGGCGGCTTCGACCAGTAGCCGATCCGGGCGCCCTGCAAAGTATTCTCGATCCGGCCAAGCGGCGCCAGCGTTCCCACGCCTTGCTGCCAGTCGCTGATATCGCGGCCGGACATGGCGCCGGCCATGACGGCAAGATCAAGTGCCGTCCGCGCCATCGGCCCGATATGAGCGACGGTTCCGAACGCGCTGGACGGATAGGCCGGCACACGGCCGAAGGTCGGCTTCAATCCGGCAATGCCGGTGAACGAGGCCGGGATGCGGATCGAGCCGCCGCCATCGGTGCCGAGATGGAAGACGCCGGCGCCGGTGGCGGCCGCCACCGCCGCGCCGCCGGAGGAACCGCCGGGCGTCTTTTGCGCATTCCAGGGATTGCGCGTGATGCCGCACAGCCCGCTGTCGGTGATCGCCTTCCAGCCGAATTCGGGCGTCGTCGTCTGCCCGATGAAGACGGCGCCGGCTCTGCGCAGCAGGGCAACCGCAGGGGCATCCTTGTCATAGGCGGCGGACGACGTCGTCCTGCTGCCGTAGCGCACGCTCCAGCCGTCGACCCAGACGATGTCCTTGAGCGTCGTCGGTATGCCGTCGGCGGGGGACAGCGGCTCGCCCGCCCGCCAGCGTTTCTCGGAGGCGCCGGCGGCCTCGATCGCACCCTTGCGGTCGATCATGGTGAAGGCGTTGAAAAGCGGATTGATCGCTTCGGCGCGTTCCAGCGCCGCCAGCGTCACCTCGACGGGCGACAGCCCACCAGTGCGGTAGGCGGCATTAAGCTCCGCAGCAGCCAGGCTGCACAGATCATCGGCATCGGCAATGGGAGAGATCCCATTCGGCATGCGGTTCGAACCCCTCGTTCCATGGCCGCTCTTCCGGCAGCCTTGTCAGCCCGGGCAATCTGGCGGGTTTCTTCGTCACCATAAAATGTATTATTGTGGGGAACATTCACTATTTAATATAACAAGAGCCATGAACCTGACCATCCGGCAGTTGCGCTATGTCTGCGAAGTCGCCCGCCTCGGCAGCGTGCTGGCGGCCTCCAAATCGC
>NZ_NWQG01000181.1:0-1597 GCF_002529485.1 Mesorhizobium sanjuanii | reverse complement strand
ATTTGAACGGAAACATGCGACGACCGCGAGGCGGCCCTATCCTCTTGTTTGACCATCACTTTTCCGAAAACAGGTTTCCACTTTGCGGGATCATGGTCTAGACTCGTCATGGCATGAATACTGAAGCGACACAGGCATTGGCCGCACCCGGCATCCACTTCCTCGACGCGCGCGCGCCTGACGGCGTGCGGCTCTATGCGATCGGCGACGTGCATGGCCGGCTCGATCTGCTGGCCGCCATGCATCGAGGGATCGCGGCGGAGATCAGCAAGGAGCAGCCGGCCGACTGGCGCGTCGTCCATCTCGGCGACTATGTCGACCGCGGGCCGGCCTCCAAGGGCGTCATCGACTTCCTGATCGAGGTGCGGAAGCGCGATCCGCGTTACCTGATGCTCGCCGGCAACCACGATATCGGCTTTCTCGATTTTCTCGATGCCCCCGAACCGGATGGGCTGTTCATGCGCTATGGCGGCATCCAGACCGCGCAGTCCTATGGCGTGGCGCTGCCCCAGGGCAGCGCATGGTTTGGCAGGAGCGAGGCGGCGCTACGCCAAGGGCACGCGGCACTTGTCGAGGCTGTGCCGAAAACCCATGTCGACTTCCTGCGGTCGCTGCCGTTTTCACTGACATTCGGCGACTTCTTCTTCTGTCATGCCGGCATCCGGCCCGGCGTCGCGCTGGAGGAGCAGGACACGCAAGACCTGATGTGGATCCGCGATGTCTTCCACAACCATCCCGGCCTTTATCCGAAGATCGTGGTGCATGGCCACACGCCCGTGCCGGAGGCCGAAGTCATGGCCAACCGTGTCAATGTCGACACGCTCGCCTGGCAATCAGGAAACCTTACCGCGCTCGTCGTGGACGGGGCGGACAAGCGCATTCTGGCGATGTCGGGTGAAAAGGGCTAGAGCGGGGAGAACACGTTCAAAACGCTACCGCGTGTGCTCGGTTCAAGCCCGGCCAATCGTATCAGCGAAGCGCGGCGGTAACGCCGTAACCGTCGACGGCGTTGTGGTTGTTGGCCACGTCGCCGGCATAGGTGCCAAAGCCGAAAAGCACGATGGCGGACAGCATGGCAAAGGACAGAAGCGCTGCTTTCACGGACGTCATCTCTGGTTGAGCTTTCTGCATTTGTGCACGAGGCGGGTTACCAATGGGTTGAAAACGGAAACCACGTCTCAAGGTTTCGACGATTTCGCGCTTCTAGGCATTTTCTGTATCGGCGGTGTGTCGCGCGGGTCACACAAATGGTTCATCGCGGTTGCACGAAAGATGCAGAGCGCGCGCCTTCTAGGACGGCGGGCGGACACAAGCCAAGGATGAAACAAGCTGTCCACAGCGGATTTTCGCCCGCGTGCCAAATATGCAACGTGCAAGCCGTCAGATCGTCGCCACCCAGGCGCGGGCGATGGCGAGGCCGGCGGCGTCGGCCCGCGGTCCGTTACTGGCCATTTCGCCGTCGAGCTTGCCGGCCCAATCCGGATTCCGGGCGGCGATGAGCGGGGCAAAGGCCGCGCTCCAGTCGCGAACCATCGGCTGATCGGCTTCGAAATGGAACTGGAAGCCGTAGACCGCGCGGCCGATGCGGAACGCCTGG
>NZ_NWQG01000180.1:0-30635 GCF_002529485.1 Mesorhizobium sanjuanii | reverse complement strand
GCCGTAGACCGCGCGGCCGATGCGGAACGCCTGGTTCTCGGCGACGTCATTGCCGGCCAGCCGCACGGCGTTTTCGGGCAACGCAAACGTGTCGTCATGCCACTGGAAAATGGGAAAGTTCTCAGGCAGCGCGCCGAGCACCGGATCGACCTTGGCATCGGGCGTCAGCGAGACGCCACACCAGCCGAATTCATTGGCCGCGCCGATCCGGTTCTCGCCGCCGAAGGCGCGGGCGACCAGCTGGCTGCCGAGACAGATGCCGAGCACGGCGCGGTCCTTGCCGGCGAAATCGCGGGTCAGTTCGAGCAACGCGGGAAAATAGGGATAGTCGTCATCGGCCAGCGCATTCTGGCCGCCGCCAAGCACCACCATGGCGTCATGCTGGGCGGCATCCTCCGGCAGGGCTTCGCCCTGATAGGGGCGGCGCAGATCGAGGTCGGCTCCCGCTTCAGCAAGGGCGGCGCCGACCTGGCCAAGGCCGGTGTTGTCGTAATTCTGGACCACCAGCACCCGCATGGAAGAAACCTGCTGACATGAAAATGATGTCACGAGCGATATCATGGCGCCGGCGTTTCAGCCAAGATGCGTATTCGGGGAGAAAGCTATGCCACTGCAGAACCGCGTCGATCCGTTCGGCGCCATCCACGCCGTGCCCGAACGCGGCCTGTTCACGGGCAATCGCGGCATCATCCATGACCCCGAGACGAAGACGCTGCTGAAAAAGCGCTGGGCGTTGCAGGCCTGGATCATCTGTGTGTGCCAATTCCGCGATGTCAGGCGCGAGCCAATGGGCCGCAACCGGAATGGCGGCAAGGCCGGCTGGACCGAGTTGTTTTTCCTCGATGAAGTGACGGCGCTCGCTGCCGGGCATCGGCCCTGCTTCTTCTGCCGGCGCGAACGAGCCACGGATTTCGTCCGGCGCTTCGGCGAAATCTTCTCCATAGCCAAGCCACGCGCGCCACAGGTCGACAAGCGGCTGCACAAGGAGCGGCTGGCCTCGGGTGGGCGACCGCAGGCGGTGGATGAGCTTGCCGGGCTGCCGGACGGCGCCATGGTCACGGATGGTGCCAGGGCCTACGCGCTGCGCGGCGGCATGGCATTGCGCTGGTCGTTTGCCGGCTATGACGAAGCGGTGGAGTTCGATCGCTTTGCCGGCCGTCCGCTCGGCCTGCTTACGCCGGCAACCACTCTTTGCGTGCTGAGGCAAGGCTACGAACCGGTCTGGCATCCCACCGCCGAGGCTTGACGGCAACGGCCGGCTCGCCCATTCCTCGACGATGCGCGCCAATTACAAGATGCAGCGGCTGTTCGTGCCGAACGACCTCGGACCCGACATCGAGTTCGAGGCGAGCCCGCAGCAAAGCCACTATCTGATGCATGTGCTGCGGCTTGGGGAAGGCGCCGAAATCCTGTTGTTCAACGGCCGCGACGGCGAATGGTCGGCGGCGATGGCCGCCAAGTCGAAAAAGGCGGTGCGCCTGAAGATACTGGCCCCGCAGCGGCCGCAGCCGCCGTTGCCTGACCTCGTCTACTGCTTTGCACCGCTGAAGCAGGGACGGCTCGATTATCTCGTGCAGAAGGCGGTCGAGATGGGCGCCGGCATCCTGCAGCCGGTCATCACCCAGCACACGCAAGTGGCAAGGCCCGGCATCGACCGCCTGCGCGCCAACGTCGTCGAGGCCGCCGAACAATGCGGCATATTGGCGGTGCCGGAGTTGCGCGAAGCGGAAAAATTCGAACGCTTGCTCAGCAACTGGGACAGAGAGCGGCGGCTGATCTTCTGCGATGAGGACGCTTCGACCAACAATCCCCTGCCAGCGCTGCAAGGGTTGAGAGAAAGCAAGCTCGGGCTGCTGGTCGGGCCGGAAGGCGGCTTTTCCGACGACGAGCGCAAGATGCTGCGGGCGCTGCCTTTCGTCACCGCCATTCCGCTCGGGCCCCGCGTCCTGCGCGCCGACACGGCCGCGGTGGCCGCCCTTGCGGTGATACAGGCGACGGTCGGCGATTGGTGAGACCAGCCATGAATCAATTCCTCTTGACCTGTGGCTCAGGATTTTTCTCTTGATCGGCTACTGACATTTCGTCCATTTAGCGCCGGCGGTCATCCGGCCGCCTACAGCACTGCTGCGTCCTTTCGGACGCGCAAAGGACGCTGTAGCACTTGATTGGGCACATGATCCTTTCCGAAAATCGAAGCTGATTTTCGGGGTCATGTGCAAAGGACTTGTCATGGCGCGCGACACAACCGATTTCCGGCCCATCGAAGGCGTCGACGAGCTTGTCGAGCATCTGGCCGAAGGCAACAAGCCACGCGACAAATGGCGCATCGGCACCGAACACGAGAAATTCCCGTTCTATGTCGACGGCAACGCGCCGGTGCCCTATGGCGGCGAGCGCGGCATCCGCGCCATCCTCGAAGGCATGCAGGAAAAGCTCGGCTGGGATCCAATCATGGACGCCGGCCGCATCATCGGCCTGGTCGAGCCGACCGGCCAAGGGGCGATTTCGCTGGAGCCCGGCGGCCAGTTCGAACTGTCCGGCGCGCCGCTGGAAACGATCCACCAGACCTGCCGCGAGGGCAATGCGCATCTGGCGCAGGTGCGCGAGATAGCCGAGCCGATGGGCATCCGGTTCCTCGGCCTCGGCGGCAGCCCGAAATGGTCGCTGGCCGAGACGCCGAAAATGCCGAAGTCGCGCTACGAGATCATGACGCGTTACATGCCCAAGGTCGGCAGCAAGGGCCTCGACATGATGTATCGCACCTGCACCATCCAGGTTAACCTCGACTTCGAGAACGAAGCCGACATGCGCCGCAAGATGCAGGTGTCGCTGAAGCTGCAGCCGCTGTCGACGGCGCTGTTCGCCAACTCGCCTTTCACCGAAGGCCGACCCAACGGATTTCAGAGCTGGCGCGGCGACATCTGGCGCGATACCGACAATCAGCGCTCCGGCCTGCTGGAATTCTGCTTCTCGCCCGAATTCGGCTTCGCCGACTATGTCGAATGGGCGCTCGACGTGCCGATGTATTTCGTCATCCGCGACGGCCACTATCATGACATGACGCACGTCACCTTCCGCCAATTCATGGGGGGTGTCGCCCGCAACGAGATACCGGACGGGCTGCCGACAATGGGCGACTGGGCCAACCATCTGTCGACGCTGTTCCCCGACGTGCGCCTGAAGCGGTTCCTTGAAATGCGTGGCGCCGATGGCGGGCCGTGGCGGCGCATCTGCGCGCTGCCGGCCCTCTGGGTCGGGCTGCTCTATGACGAGGCTGCGCTCGACGCGGCCGAAGCGCTGACCTCGAACTGGACCTATGAAGAGGTGCTGGCGATGCGCAACGCCGTGCCGGAGCAAGGCATTTCAGCGCCCTTCCGCAACACGACCTTGCGCGAGATCGCCCGCGACGTGCTTGTCATTTCACGCATGGGACTGAAGAACAGGGCCAAGAAAAACCGCGACGGCTACGACGAAACCACCTTCCTCAACACATTGGATGAAGTCGTCGCGCGCGGCACCACCAGCGCCGAAGAGCTGCTCTCCGCCTATCATACGCGCTGGGGCGGCTCGATCGAGCCGGTGTTCATGGAATATGCGTATTAAGGTTTCGCTATCCGCCCGGCCGACTGCTCGGCAGAAGTCGCTTCAAACAGTCATGGAAACGAACTAGACTTCTCCAACGAGGATTTTCTCGAGGAGAAATCAATGCCTTCCTTGTTCGACATTCTGGCGCAGGCCCAGAACGGCAACGGCATGCAGGCCCTGGCCCAACAGTTTGGGCTTTCGCAGCAGCAGACGCAGTCGGCGGTCGAGGCGCTGCTGCCGGCCTTCTCACAAGGGCTGAAACGCAACACGGCCGATCCTTACGGGCTCGGCTCGTTCATGACGGCGATGGCCAGCGGCCAGCACGCCAAATATTTCGAAGAAGCAAGCCGGGCCTTCTCGCCGCAGGGCGTCGATGAAGGCAACGGCATTCTGGGCCATCTGTTCGGCTCGAAGGATCTGTCCCGCGCCGTTGCCAGCCAGGCCGCGCAGGCGAGCGGCGTCAGCCAGCAGATCCTGCAGCAGATGCTGCCGGCCGTGGCTTCGATGATGATGGGCGGACTGTTCAAGCAGACCACAAACCAGATGCAGGCGGCAGGCGGCTTCGGCGGTGGCGGCAATCCGCTCGGCGAGCTCATCGAGCAGATGATGCGGCAAGCGGGCGGTGGCGCCCAGGCCCCACAGCAACGCCAAGCGCCGCAGCCTGCCAACCCGGCCGACAATCCGCTTGGCAAGGTGCTGCAGGATATGTTTGGCGGTGGCGGCCAGCAGCCGCAAGGCCAGCCCCAGCAGACACAGAACCCGATGGGAGACAATCCGCTCGGCAAGGTGCTGCAAGACATGTTCGGCGGCGGCGCGCAGCAGCCGCAGCGCCAACCACAGCAGACACCCGATCCCTATGGCGACAATCCGCTCGGCAAGGTGTTGCAGGACATGTTTGGTGGCGGCCAAGGGGGCGGCATGGCTGGCGGGCAGCCGGCGCCGCAACAGCGCCAGGCGCCGCAGCCGGCGCCCAATCCGAGCGGCAGGCCGAGAAACCCATTCGACGATCTGTTCGGCAAGATGTTCGAGACGGGTGCGCAGCAGCGCGACGACTACCAGAAGGGCATGGAGTCGATCTTCGACCAGTTCAAGCAGGGAATGGGTCGGCGGTAGTCGCCCCCACAAAAAAGAAAGCCCGGTCCTGGAGGGACCGGGCAGGATGCAGGCAGGCCGGCGGGGAACCGGCAGGGAGTGGGAGCCTGCATGAACCTTGGTCGCCTCTACCTTTGAAAAGGTTCACGGCGACCGAAACTGAATGCAATCAGCCAATGCGATCGAGCACCTTGGGCGATCAGGCCACCTTGCGGGCCAGATCCTCGATCGTGTCCGCGCGGTCGGTGGCGATCGCGCGCAACCTGACCGTCGGGTCGCGGCCGAACGGCACATTGGCGACGTGCAGGTCGGCGCGCGTCAAGCCGATATCGGCGAGTTCGGCGTCCGACATCTCGCCAAGGCGATAGAAGGCGCGGCGGTTTATCCAGGCGCGGTAGGCATTGGCGACCGCATTGGCCACGCGCGTCGCAACGGCCGGACGCGTGGTGATGCGCGAGGTCTCGGTGGCGAATTCGAACGTAGCCATGTCAATCTCCTTCGGAAGCGAACGGGCAAAACCATGCGATCGGCGCCGGGAAAGCGCCGTTTCGGTCCGGATTCACCTGCGTTCATGTGGACAATCGAGAATTTGCCACGATACGATTGATTAATCCAACGAATGTTTCTAATCTTTGACATCAACATCAGTGATGGATTGGACCGATGAAATCGCCTCTCGATCTCGATCAATTGCAGACCTTCATCTCGATTGCCGACACCGGCAGCTTTACGCGCGCAGCCGAAGAAGTGCACCGCACCCAGTCGGCGGTGTCCATGCAGATGCGCCGGCTCGAGGAGCGGATCGGCAAGCCGCTGTTCGAGAAGGACGGGCGTACCAACAGGCTGACCGAGGAAGGCGACAGGCTGCTTTCCTATGCAAGACGGTTGCTGTTCCTCAACCGGGAAACGCTGGCCGCCTTCGACGACCGGCGGCTCGAAGGCACGATCCGCATCGGCACGCCGGACGACTATGCCGATCGCTTCCTGCCCGAGATCATGGCGCGGTTCGCGCGCTCCAATCCGCGTGTCGAACTGACGGTGATCTGCGAGCCGACGCCGGGGCTCGTCGAGCATATCAAGCGAGGCAATCTCGATCTGGCCCTGGTGACGCACAATGATGCGCATGGCCAATCGGAAGTGGTGCGGCGCGAGCCGTTGCTGTGGGTCACCTCGGCCAACCATGCGACGCATGAGCAGGATGTGCTGCCGATGGCCTTCGGCCGGCCGAACTGCATCTGGCGGCGCGCCGCCGTCGACGTGCTCGACCGGCAGAACCGCGACTATCGCATCCTGTTCACCAGCTTCTCGGCAACCGTCATCACCGCCGCGGTGCTGTCCGGCCTGGCGATCTCGGTGCTGCCGGAATGCGCGCTCAGGCCCGGCATGCGGGTGCTGGGCGACGCCGACGGGTTCGGCGCCCTGCCCGATTGCCGCATCGGCATCATGCGCGGCCAGACATCGCGGCCGGAGATCGTCGAGGCGCTGGCCCGCCATATCTCGGAAAGCCTGGACAATATTTCGGTGCCGCTCGGCGAAGAGGCGGGAAGCTTCGACTTCGCCGCGCTCGCCTTTGCGAAGATGAAGCGGACCAAGCCGAACCAGATCCTGCCGGGCTGGTAAGTTCTCTCTGTTTTAGGCATGGAGTCTTTCCAGAAGCGCCAGGCACCCCGGGCTCAAGCCGAGGGCATGCTTTTGGGCCGCCTTGTCAGGCGTGGGCGATGGCATGCCCGCTTTGGTCACCGGTCGACAGGCCCGGAAGGGTGAGCAACTGGGTTGTCTCCAGCGGTGGCGACAGCAGGTAACCCTGCAATTGGTGGCAGCCCATGCCGACGAGCTGCATTTTCTGTTCCTCTGTCTCGACACCTTCCGCAGTGACTTCGACCTTGAGGGCGACGGCGAGGTCGATCAAGGCCCGCACGATCGCCGACGAACTGCCGTCGCCGTCGTCGAGGAGGCGCACGAAAGAGCGGTCGATCTTGAGCTTGTCGATAGCATGGCGGCGCAGATAGCTCAGTGACGAATACCCCGTGCCGAAATCATCGAGCACGATGCCGACACCAGACTGCCGCAGGGCAGCCAAAGCCATTCTTGTGGCATTGCTGCTTTCCAGAAGAACGCTTTCCGTGATCTCGATCTGCAGGCGCTTCGGCGCCAGCCCGGTTTCCCTGAGAATCGACGCAACCTGCTCGGCAAAACCGAAGTCGCGCAATTGCAGCGGTGACACATTGACCGCTACCCAGGGCAATCTGGTGCCAATGGCGAACCGGCAGGCCTCGTACAACACCCATTTGCCGAGTTGACCGATCATGCCACGCTCTTCCGCGATGGCGATAAATTGCGCCGGCGGCAAAGCGCCATGGACCTCGTGCGCCCAGCGGATGAGTGCTTCCGCGCCGAGGATCGTCCTGCCATCGGCTGCAAAGATCGGCTGATACACCAGTTTGATGCCGGTTCCCCCATTCAGGGCATTGCGAAGCTCGCTCTCGACCTTGCGTTTGCGCAGCAGAAGATCGTCCATGTCGCCGGCGAATACCTGATAGCGGCCACGACCGTTCTTCTTGGCCTCGTAAAGAGCGATGTCGGCCTTGCGCAGCAAATCGTCGGAGTCGACATCGGGACCCGACGAGATCGCAATCCCGATGCTGGCGCTGACGAAGACCTGATCGTCCATCAGCTTGAAGGGTTCCTGCAGCCTTTGCAGAAGCTGTTCCGAAATATCCTCGGCGGTCCTGATATCGCGGATATCGATCAGGATCAGGGCGAATTCGTCGCCGCCGAGCCGCGCCACCGTATCGATTTCGCGAATTGTCTGCTGGAGCCTGGCCGCGGTCTGGCGCACGAGTTCGTCACCGGCCGGATGGCCAAACGTATCGTTGACATGCTTGAAGCGGTCGATATCGAGGTAAAGCAGCCCCACCCTGGCCTTGTCGCGACTGGCTGTCAGGAGGGCCTGCCGGAGCCTATCCTCGAAAAGAGCTCGATTGGGAAGGCCCGTAAGCGTATCGTGAAAAGCCAGATACTGGGCCTGGTCCTGGCTGGTCTGCAACGCGAATGAGGCCCGGCGAAGACGTCGCAACAGGAAGGCCAGCACGCTTGCGGCAAGCAACGCGCCGATGACCAGTGCCGGCCCCGCCTTGCGCACCAGCGTCAGGCCAGGACGCTCCTGGTCCCAGCCGATATAACCCAGAATGACACCATGCGAATCCATCAGCGGAATGGCGGCCGAGCTGATCGGTTGCGACAATGGCAGCTGACGGGCGCCCGCCAGCAGATACTTCTCCGCTATCTTGCCGACAACGGCATCATTGATGAACTCTATTGAAACATGGAGATATTCGCTGCCCGGTGCCTGGGTGACGCGGTCCGAACTCGGCACCAGCGGCATGACGCTGAGGATGGCAGGCTTGCCACCAAGCGACACCAGATCCTCGGCGAGCAATTTGACCGGACCGCTGGCCTGGTTTTCATTCGGCGGCTGGCTGATCAGTTGGCGCAGTCTTTCGACGGTCGGTTGAATGGCCGATTGGTCCTCGCGATACGCGCTCGGCGGCACCAGCTGTCCTTCGTGCATCGCATGAACCGGCCGGTTGGCGGCGTCCAGAACATAGATTCGGTTGTGCCCGTAGTAGGAATACATCCAGACGCTGATATTCTCGGCCATCCACTCCTGGTTGCCGGCCTTGGCGTTGATGACGGAATCGTCCCATACGGCGATGCTCTCCTGCTCGCGCTCCACCGCTGCGATCTGGTCCTGAAGGCCATTGGCGAAGAAGATCTTTTGCCGCTTGAGAGAAGCTCGGTCCGCCTGCATCATGGCGTAAAAGCCGAAGCCTACGACCATGGCCAGCGCAAAAGCGGCGAGCGCCAGCACGGTCAGAGTGACGTGGAACGTCAATGGGCTGCGGTTTACACGTGCGCTCATGCGTCGTGGGCACCTCCTTGCCGCAGAGTCAACCAAATCAGGCTTAAGATGACGTTATGCAATCAGCCATGACGGGGAACGCCTTGACGCGGGCGGGCAACCGCCCCTCAATCGGTCCATGAGCGACGCTGCATCCGAATCACGCACCAACGCCACCGAATACACGGTGAGCGAGATTTCCGGCGCGCTGAAACGCACGGTCGAGGATGTCTTCGGCCATGTGCGGGTGCGCGGCGAAATTTCTGGCTATCGCGGGCCGCATTCTTCCGGCCATGCCTATTTCGCGCTGAAGGACGAACGCGCGCGGCTCGATGCGGTGGTGTGGAAGACCACGATGAGCCGGCTGAAGTTCCGCCCCGAGGAAGGCATGGAGGTGATCGCCACCGGCAGGCTCACCACCTATCCGGGAAAGTCCAACTACCAGATCGTCATCGACAATCTCGAGCCCGCCGGCGCCGGCGCGCTGATGGCGCTGCTGGAGGAGCGCAAGCGCCGGCTGCAGGCAGAAGGCCTGTTCGATGCCGGGCGCAAGCGGCGGCTGCCTTTCATGCCGCACGTCATCGGCGTCATCACCTCGCCGACGGGTTCGGTCATCCGCGACATCATCCACCGGATCAAGGACCGGTTTCCGCTGCATGTGCTTGTCTGGCCGGTCAGGGTGCAGGGCGAGACGGCGGGCGCGGAAGTGACCGCCGCCGTTAACGGCTTCAACGCGCTGGCATTGGATGGCGCCATCCCGCATCCCGACCTGTTGATCGTGGCGCGCGGCGGCGGCAGCCTTGAGGACCTCTGGGGTTTCAACGACGAAGCCCTCGCCCGCGCCGCCGCCGCCTCGCGCATTCCGCTGATTTCCGCCGTCGGCCACGAGACGGACTGGACGCTGATCGACCTGGTGGCGGATGTGCGGGCGCCAACGCCGACGGGTGCAGCCGAAATTGCCGTGCCGGTCAAAGCAGACCTCGAAGCGACGCTTGCGGGTCTCGGCGCGCGGCTGAAGGCGGCCGCTTCGCGCAATTTCGAACGCAAGCGGCAGGCTGTGCGCGCGGCCGCGCGTGCGCTGCCCTCGCCCGACCAGCTGCTGGCGCTGCCGCGCCGCCGCTTCGACGAGGCGACAAGCCGGCTCGGCCGGGCGCTGTCGGTCAGCATCGAGCGCAAGCGGGCCAGGCTTCAGAGCCAGCGTTTGACGCCGGCCACCCTGTCGCGACGCATGAACGAGGCCCGCACGCTCACCGGCCGCGATCTCGCCCGCGCGCAGGCTGCCTTCTTCGCCATCGTACGCGAGCGGCGAGCGCGGTTTTCGCGCAACGCGGCGCGGCTGTCGCCCGCGCCGATCGCAAGGCGGCAGAAATTGCAGGCGGATGCGCTGACGAGGCTGACGCGGCGACAGGACCAGGCGATTTCACGGCGGCTGGACCGCCTGCGCGGGCAACTGACCCAGGCCGACCGGCTGCTGGCGACGCTGTCGCACAAGGCCGTGCTGGCGCGTGGCTTCGCGCTGGTGAAGGACGCCGACGGCACGGTCGTCAAGCATGCGGCGGAAGTGGCGCCGGGAATGGCGCTTTCGCTGGAGTTCGCCGACGGCGCGGCGGATGCCATTGCGACCAGTGGCACGGCAAGTCCGGCAAGACCGAAGGCAATTACGAGACCGGCCGCCAAATCCAGGGAGCCTGGCAACCAGGGTTCCCTGTTCTGAACAGCCATGACTTTTGAACACCTATGACTTCTATGCACCCATGACCGGCAATCCGCACCAACAGACGCCTTCCGGCAAATAGCGCGCAAGAGCCTTCGGTATCGGTTTTGACGGCACGCCTGGCCGGTTCAATGCCATCACCGACGTGCCCGGCGTTGCCGTGGGTTACACCACGGTGATTATGGGCGACGGGCCGCTGGTGGTCGGCAAGGGACCGGTGCGCACCGGCGTGACCGCCATCCTGCCCAGACCGCGCGCCGATCTCGCCGCGCCGGTCTTTGCCGGCATGTTCAGCCAGAACGGCAATGGCGAACTGACCGGCTCGCATATTATCGAGGAAACCGGCGCCTTCAATTTTCCGGTCACCATCACCAACACGCATTCCTGCGGCGTCAGCCGCGACGCGACCTTGCGCTGGATGCAGAAGACACTGCCGCAATCGCTCGAAAGCGCCTGGGCGCTACCGGTAGCGGGCGAAACCTATGATGGCTTCCTCAACGACATCAATGGCCATCATCTTGGGGTCGAGCATGTCTTTTGCGCTCTCGATGCGGCCGCAAGCGGGGCGATCGAGGAAGGCAGCGTCGGCGGCGGCACCGGCATGATCAGCTTCGGCTTCAAGGCAGGCTCCGGCAGCGCGTCGCGCATCGTCAACTGGCGGGAGAGCAGCTACACGGTCGGCGTGTTCGTGCAGGCGAATTTCGGCAGGCGGCATAATTTGGCCATTCGCGGCGTGCGCGCCGGGCCCGATCTCAAGCAGCCGGCGATCCGCGAAGGCACGCCACGCGCCGAAAAGGGCTCGATCATCGCCATCGTCGCCACCGACGCGCCATTCCTGCCGCATCAGATGAAGCGGCTGGCGCGGCGGGTGCCGCTTGGCGTCGCCATGACCGGCGGGTTCGGCTATCATAGTTCGGGCGATATTTTCCTGGCCTTTTCTACGGCCAACCCGGAGGCGGCGCTGGCGCCGTCAGGGCGCATCGCCAAGGCCGACTTCATCCCCGACATCGATATCGATCCGTTCTTCGACGCGGTGATCCAGGGGGTGGAGGAAGCGATCCTCAATGCGCTCATAGCCAATGACGACATGACCGGGCGCGACGGCAATTTCGTGCCGGCGCTGCCGAAGGCATGGCTCATGAACAGATTTGGTGCGGGTCCAAAGGAATAGGGTCGACGCGGGTCGTCAGACAGGCTGGAAAGCCCCGGCCTCTTTCACCGGATTCGGCATTTCTACTCGGCAGCTTTGCTCGCGTTCTTTTCGTCTTCTTCGGCCTCGGCTGCCTCTTCCAGCCGCGACGCGATGAGCTCCTGGATGTCGCCGACCTCTTCCTGGATATCCTCCAGGGGTATGCCGGCTTCCGCAGCCTTGGCCGCGCACTCCTTCGCAAGGGTCTCGGCCTGCTTCTCGATCCTCTCCGGCGAGGGCTGGCACTGGACCTTTTCGCCGATCCACCCCTGCAAGAACTCGATCGCGTGTTCACTCATACTGCTGTTCCCTGGCGGCTATGCCGTTGGTAATCATAAACGTCGCCACCCTGCAAAGGATGCATATTCCATTCCAACCGAGTCGTCGTCACCCGGCAAGCCGATCTTATCCAAGCTCCACAGAGCCGAAGGAATCGCAGGTTCAAGGAGCACGTTCTGTTCTAGAGGAGACTGGTACCGTTCGCTGGGACCCACAGTGATCCCGCGCTATTGTTTCTATTCGCTTTTTCCCGGTTTTTTAAGACCGACATTTATCACAAAAGGTGTCACAACATGTAGCGCATTTACGGTCGCTCCACGGACGTGAGCCGTCGAAGCCGCCGCTATATAGTGTCATCCCCATGCAATGTCGACTCTGCTCGCCATCCTGCTTCCTTCCGCCGCGCCGGGTGAATTCGCAGGCGTCAGCCAAGCCGGAATCGCGACCTTTATCGGCCCGCCTTTGGAAGTGCTGCCAAATCAATCTCCGTGATATGCCAGCGACCAAGATTTGCGGTGTAAAGTTTGTCGCCCTTGAAGGCGATGTTGGTGGGGTGCGCCAGCGTGGTCGCCGCCGGATCCTCGATCAGCACTTCAAGACCTCTGTCCTGGCGCCAGCGATAAATCCGGCTCGGCTCGTAGCATGAGATGAACAGCGAACCATCGGGTGCGAAGGCCACGCCATCGGGAACATTGTGCACGCCAGATCGACCCATCGCCGTGCACAGCCACACCCTCCGGATGCGCGACGCGCGGGCTGGTGAAGATGCCGTCGAAGAAGACGCGCGCGATCGCTTATCCGCCGAGGCTCTCAAGCCAGCCCGAACCGCTCCACGGAGCGCATGATGCCGCGCAGTTCGGCGAGGCCTTTCAGCCGGCCGATCAAGGAGTAACCGGGGTTGATCCTGGTCTTGCCGATATCGTCCGCAAGCAGGTGGCCATGGTCCGGCCGCATCGGAATTTGCCAGTCGGCGCGGCCCTCCTTGCGACGGCGCGCTTCCTCCTGCATCAAGGCGAGGATGACATGCGCCATGTCGGTGCCGCCCTCGAGATGCTCGGCCTCATAGAACGAGCCGTCGTCCTCGATGGTGATGTTGCGCAGATGGACGAAATGGATGCGGTCGGCGAATTCCTTGACCATGGCGACAATGTCGTTGTCGGCGCGCGTGCCATAAGAGCCGGTGCAGAAGGTCAGGCCATTGGCCGGACTGTCGACGGCATTGAGAATGAAACGCGCATCCTCGGCGGTCGAAACGATGCGCGGCAGGCCGTAGAGCGAGAAGGGCGGATCGTCGGGATGGATGCACATGCGCACCCCCTCCTCTTCGGCCACCGGAATGATCTCGCGCAGGAACCAGGCAAGGTTGTCGCGCAATTCCTTCGGCCCGATCGCATCGTATTCCGCCAATGCCTCGCGAAAGCTATCGCGGTTATAGCTGCGCTCGGTTGCCGGCAGGCCGGCGATGAGGTTGCGCTCGATCTGGTCGATCTTCTCGGCGCTCAGTTCCTTCAGCCGCGCTTCCGCCTCGGCGATGCGGGCGGCGCTGTAGCCTGCCTCGGCATTCCCGCGCTTCAACACGAACAAATCGTAGGCCGCGAAATCGATCGCATCGAAACGCAATGCATAACCCGTCGTTGGCAGCCGGTAGGCCAGATCGGTGCGGGTCCAGTCGACCACGGGCATGAAATTGTAGCAGATCGTCGCAATGCCGGCCTTCGCAAGCGCTCGGACGCTGTCGCGATAATAGCCGGCGTAGCGCACACGTTCCGGTGCGCCGATCTTGAAGGAATTATGGACCGGGATGCTCTCGACGACCGACCAGGTCAGCCCAGCCGCCTCGATGATCCGCTTGCGCTCCTGAATGCTCTCGAGCGGCCAGGCGCGTCCGTCATAGATATTGTGCAAGGCCGAGACCACGCCTGTCGCACCTGCCTGCTTGACATGATCGAGCGTCACCGGGTCGTCCGGTCCATACCAGCGCCAGCACTGTTCCATAAGGCCTCCTAAGTGTGAGGCGGCGACCATATTGTTGGACCACAGTCCTGTCAACACGCTAGAATGCGCATCGTATCAACCGTTTCCGGGGCTATGAGCAGCGCAACGGTTGATTTATTGCCTGTTTGACCGTAGTACTGGTCCAACAAATAACGAGGAGACAGTCCATTTGGAGCAGACCGGTCAGAACCCGGCGGAAGCGACGGAAGATGCCGGGGTCAGCAGCTCGGCCGTCGACCAGACCGTGCGGCAGATTCTCGACCTCATCCGCAATCGCGCCATGTCCGTCGGCGATGTCCTGCCCACCGAACGGGAGCTTTGCGAATTGTTCGGCGCCAGCCGCAACACCATCCGCGAAGCGCTGCGCACCATCCGCACCTATGGCCTGATCGATGCCAAGCCGCGTGTCGGCGCGGTGCTGGCCGATCGCCAGAATGTCGCGATCCAGAACTTTTTCGCCGCGCAGATGGATATCTCGAAGACCTCGTTTCACGACATCCAGGGGTTTCGCCGCATCATCGAAGCGAGCATCGGCGACCATGTCATTCTCAACGCCAGCGCCGCCGAACTCGACGCCCTGGACGAGGTCAACGGCCTGATCGAAACCAGCAGGGATGTCCAGGAGGCAGCGCAGCGCGATTTCGATTTTCACCTGGCGCTGGTGAAGCTCGCCGGCAACCGCATGCTGGTCCAGACCTATCAATTCCTGTCGCCGGTCATCCTGCACATCATGACCGTCGGCAAATCCATCCGGCCGATCCTCAGTGAAACACGCCGTGCCCATGGCGAGATCATCGCGGCGCTGCGCGCGCGCGACCGTATCGCCTATAGCTACCTGATGAGCCGGCATCTCGATTTCGGCCTGCGCTTCGTTCCCGACGATCTCGAAAACGCCCGGACCTCGCCGGCAATCCCGGCGCAGCCGAACCCGACATCTTCCAAGGATTTGCATCATGTCTGATTTTGAAAACAAGGTTGCGCTGGTTACCGGCACGACCGGCATCGCACTCGCCACAGCGAGGCGCCTGGCGCAGGGTGGTGCTGCGATTATCGCCTGCGGCATCGACCGGGCGGCCAATGCCGCGATGCAGGAAAGCCTCGTCAAAGCCGGAGCGAATGCGCTGGTGCAGACCGTCGATGTCTCCGTTTCCGACCAGGTTCGCGACGCGGTCGCGGCCGGCGTAAAACGGTTCGGCGGCATCGACATCATCGTCAATTCCGCGGCAGTTCATCCCTATGGGACCGCGACGACGACCGATTGGGAAACCTGGAACCGGGCGATGACCGTCAATGTCGGATCGATCTATCTGACCGCGCATTTCGGCATCCCGGAAATGATCAAGCGGGGCGGCGGCGCCATCGTCAACGTGGCTTCGGTGCAAGGCTTCGCCTGCCAGCAAAACGTCGCGGCCTATGCCACCACCAAGGGCGCCATCCACACGCTGACGCGTTCGCTGGCGCTCGACTACGCGGCGGCCGGCATCCGGGTCAATTCGGTGAGCCCAGGCTCGATCCGCACACCGATCCTCGAGAAGGCGGCGCGTGGCGACAACGGCAGCGACGCCGACGTCGAAGAAGCCTACAGGCGCTTCGGCGCGGCCCATCCGCTTGGCCGCATCGGCGAGCCGGAGGAGGTAGCGGAGTTCATCGCCTTCCTTTGTTCGGCGAAGGCCGGGTTCTGCACTGGCGCGGATTACAAGATCGATGGCGGCCTTACCGCCGGCATTGGCGTGAAATAGAGCCATGAAGATCGGTCTTGGCCTTTACCGGGAATCTTTGACGCCAGACAATTTCCGCTTTGCGGCCGCGACATTTGAATGTCATTGAACGCTGTGCCGTCAGCGGCAGCCTTGTACGGTTGCACCCCCGATCGAGGCGAACGCGGACGGTGCATCCAGCCATAACCGCGCGAGCATCTTGCCCTTCGGAGACTAAGCCACACTCGCAGGGGGCAGTTTCCCCAGAGCGACAGCGACGATCGCTTCGACGGTAATGCCGAAATGCCGGAACAGATCCTTGCCGGGGCCGGATGCGCCAAAGGACTGCATGCCGACGAAATCGCCATCCCGGCCAATGAAGCAATCCCAGCCCTGCCGAATGGCGGCCTCGACGGCGATCTTGACCGGCGTATTGCCGATGAGGGACGCGCGATAGGCGGCCGGCTGTTCGGCGAACAGCTCGAAGCAGGGAACAGAGACGACGCGTGCGGCGATGCCCTTGTCCGTGAGATCGGCGGCGGCCTTGACCGCGAGCTCGACCTCGGAGCCGGATGCGAAGATTGATACCTTTGCCTCGTCGGCCGCGATCAGCTCGTAGGCGCCGCGCGCGCAGAGGTTCTGCGCCTCGTGTGACAGGCGCACGGGCGAAAGGTTCTGGCGACTCAGCGCCAGGCCGGAAGGGCGGTGCCGCTGCTTGAGCGCCATCTGCCAGCATTCCGCCGTTTCCACGGCATCGGCGGGGCGGAACATCAGCAAGTTGGGAATGGCGCGCAGCGCCGCCATGTGTTCGACGGGCTCGTGCGTCGGGCCGTCTTCGCCGACACCGATCGAATCATGCGTCAGGACGTGGATGACGCGAACGCCCATCAAGGCGGCCAGGCGGATCGACGGGCGGCAGTAATCCGAGAAGATCATGAAGCCGCCGGAATAGGGAATCAGACCGCCATGCAGCGCAATGCCGTTCATGGCGGCGGCCATGCCGTGCTCGCGAACCCCCCAATGCACGTAACGGCCGGAGAAGTCCGTCGGCGTGATCGAGGCCATCTGGCTGGTCTTGGTGTTGTTGGATGGCGTCAGATCCGCCGAACCGCCCAGCATTTCGGGCAGCGCGCCGTTGATGACCTCCAGCACGTCCTCGGACGCCTTGCGGGTGGCGACGACGGGCGGCTTCCCGGCAAGCGTCTTCTTGTATGCCGTGATCGACGCATCCAGGTCCGAAGGCAGCGTACCGGCGAAGCGGCGAGTGAACTCGGATTTCCGGTCAGCCGCGGCCGCCGCCAGGCGGCCCTCCCAGGCCTTTCGCTGCGCGACAGAGCGGCTGCCGGCGCCGCGCCAGTCGTCGAGAATGTCGGCCGGCACCACGAAGGCCTCGGCTTCCCAGTGAAGCGCCTTGCGGGTGGCGGCGATTTCCTCCACCCCAAGCGGCGAGCCGTGCACCTTGTGGGTGCCGGCCTTGTTGGGTGCACCGAAACCGATGACCGTCCTGCAAGCGATGAAGGTGGGGCGCTCAGATTTCTGCGCGGCTTCGATGGCAGCGGCGATCGCATCGGGATCATGGCCGTCGATTTCGATGGTGTTCCAGCGCACCGCCTTGAAACGCATGATCTGGTCGGTCGAATCCGCAAGGCTCACGGCGCCGTCGATCGTGATCCTGTTGTCGTCCCAGAACAGCACCAGCCTGTTGAGCTTCAGGTGGCCGGCAAGCGCAATCGCTTCCTGGCTGACGCCTTCCATCAGGCAGCCGTCCCCGCACAGCACATAGGTGAAGTGATCCTGCAGCTCGCTGCCGAACTCCTCGCGCAGCCGGCGCTCGGCAATCGCCATGCCGACGGCATTGGCAAGCCCCTGGCCGAGCGGGCCGGTGGTGGTCTCTATGCCGGCGGCATGGCCGTATTCAGGATGACCGGCCGTCTTGGACCCAAGCTGCCGGAACTGCCTGAGGTCCTCGATGCTCATGTCCTCATATCCGGTGAGATAGAGGAGCGAGTAAAGGAGCATCGAACCGTGGCCGGCCGAAAGGACGAAGCGGTCCCGGTCGGGCCACAGCGGCGTCTTCGGATCGACCTTCAGGTAACGGGAGAACAGCACCGTGGCCACATCGGCCGCGCCCATCGGCAGGCCGGGATGCCCTGAATTGGCCTTTTCGATCGCATCCATGGAAAGAAAGCGGATTGCATTTGCCATCCGGTCGTGCTGTTCGCGAGAAATCATGGAATGTTTCCTGATGCCAGACCGCACGCTTCCGGCTTGCAACTTGGCAAGATGGGGCATGTCGTCATTTTGGGTTCATCTACAGAGAGGCGGCGACCCGCTGCAGAATGTCGAGATAGCCTGTAACCGTCCAGGCCGACCGGCCGATGAACAGGCCATCTATGGCGGGCTGACTCACCAGTTCCGCACAGTTCTGCGGATTGACGCTGCCGCCATAGAGTATCGGGACCGCGACCCCGAGGGCCGCTTTGGCGACGGCTGCGATTTTCTCATGCCGTGCGTTGGCATAGTCCATCGTTGCGGGAATCCCGTTGACGCCGATGGCCCAGACCGGCTCGTAGGCGATCAGGATCGTTGCCGCCTTCTCGTCTTCCGAGAGCTGCGACAAGGCCGCTTCAACCTGCCGACGAAGCACGGCATCGGCTTCCCCGGCCTCCCGCTGAGCCAGTGTCTCGCCAATGCAGATGAGCGGTACCAGCCTATGGCGGATAGCGGCTGCCGTCTTGAGGCCAACCGCCCTGTCCGTCTCGTTGAAGAACTCCCGCCGCTCGCTGTGCCCAATCTCGACGAGATCGAGATTGCAGTCGTTGAGCATCAACGGCGAGATTTCGCCCGTCCAGGCGCCGCCATCATCCCAATGCATATTCTGCGCACCAACCTTCACGCTGGTGCCAGCCAGTCTTTCCTTGACCTGACGCATGGCCGTGAATGGCGGAATAATGAAGCGCTGAACCCGCTCGTGCCTGCGAGCATCGGCGGCCGCCAGACCGTCCGCGAAGGCCATCGCCTCTGCAAGCGTCTTGTTCATCTTCCAGCTGGTGCCGACCCAGAGCCTTGATGCAGTCATCCTCTTTTCCTTCCGGCAGCCAAGCCGCCCTCTTGCCCTTCAGGCGTATCCGGAGCGGCGGATCCTCTCGCATCGGCCGCCTCTCCGTCTCATTGTTTGAGCACCGGGTCTTCCCGGAACGGTTCCCACTTTGGGGACCATGCACTAGCGATTGAACCCGGTGTCGATATGGGGCTCCCAGTAGGCGACGGATTCGCGGATCATGTTAACGACGTTGCTGTCGGTGGGCTCCCGCTCGCGAAACGACAGCTCCATGCAAATCTCGTTGTCCGTGCCGCCCGCGGCCTCCACGGTCCTGATAAGCTTTTCCGGCTGGATGCGGCCGTCCTTGTTGTGCTCGGCCGTGAAGGGCCAATGGCCGCCCTTGTTCGTCGACGATTGCTTCACGTGGATGATGGGCGATTCGCGTGGAAAGGCGGCGGCCCAGGCATATGGATTCACATCGTCGGGATTGGAGGACGTGACGTCGCCATGATCGATATCGACGATCATCTTGAACGGCAGCGGTAGCTTGGCCTCGGCCAGGCGCGCGTCGAAGGAGCGGCATTCGGCGATCGTGTGACCGAATTCACGTCCGACCGACATCGGCTCCCAGAAAATGTAGGACAATCCGGCCGCCTTCGCGTGCTCGGCCACGTCGCGCCAGCAGTCGACGACGATGTCGATCAGCACCTCGCGACGGACTGGATCGTTGTAGTCCTTCTGGGTGAAGACGGCGAACTGGGTGCCCATGCCTTCGGCGCCGAGCTCGCCCGAAATATCGGCCAGCGTGCGGAACCAGTCGAGATAGTAGCGCCGGATATCCGCATCGGGATGGCCGAAATGATTGAGGCGGCCATAGGTGCTGGTCATCACCGAGGTGACCTTGACGCCGGTGCGGTCGAGCGCGCTGCGAAACTGGCGCACCCGCTTGGCGATGGTCGCGGCCGGCCAGGACGGATTGACGAACTCCGGCGTCAGTTGGACATAGCCGATGCGGATGCGTTCGGCCAGCGTATCGACCAGATCGTCCACCTCGGCAAAGCGGTTGATGAGCGGGTTCGTGTTGAGCGACAATCGTAGCGCCATGGGGTTCCTCCTCGACAATGAGACGTGGCCGCCTGTGCCGTCATCCGCCGTCTTCAGTCCTTCATTTGCATCTTGTCTTCGCTTGCCCTTGACCCGGCACGGACTGGGCCAGGATGCGGTTCAGGCCAGCCGGAAGATCGGCGAAGCGATCGACCAGCGCATCCGGTAAAAGGGAAGCGAGTGGGGCTTTCGAATAGCCGTAGCTGAGTGCGACGATGGGAACGCCGGCGGCCTTGGCCGTGGCGATGTCGACCTCGGAATCACCGACGAAGATCACCGGGCCGTCAGCCCCCACGGCTTTCGCGGTTTCCAGGAGATGACGCGGATCGGGCTTACCGAAGCCGAACGTGTCGGGGCCGGCAATGACGGGGAAATAGGCATCAAGGCCAAGATCCCGAATGATCGTCTTGGCGTACCGCTCCATCTTGTTGGTGCAGACCGCCATGCGCCACCCGTCCTGCGCCAGAAGCGAAAGGGTCTGCTCGACATCCGCATAGGGCCGCGTCTCCCGCGATACGCGCTGCGCGTAGATGTCGGTGAAGCGCTTGATATCGGCGGCGCCCTGCCCGTCGTCCCAGTCGACGCCACGCAGCGCCAGCGCGCCGCGCACCAGATTGGGAATACCATGGCCGATCAGTTTCCTTGCCGCCGCGATGCCGATGGCCTCCAGCCCCTTGTCGGCCATAAGGCTGTCGAGCGAGCCAGCAAGATCGGGTACGCTGTCGACGAGCGTGCCGTCGAGATCGAAAACGATGGTGCCTCTGGAGTGATCTTGCGGCCTGTTCATTGCCCTCGCTCCCTATGCATGAATGGCACGCCCGTCGGAGGCGAGAATAGCCTCGTGCATCGCCTCGGAAATCGTGGGATGCGGAAAAATAGTCGTTATGAGCTGCTCGCGCGTGGCTCCCAGCGTCATCGCCAGCGAGAAAACCGCGATGAGTTCGCTCACCGAAGGTCCGATCATATGCGCACCGACGACCTTCCGGCTCGCCGCATCGAAAATGACCTTGACCATGCCGTCGGTTTCCCCGAGCGTCATCGCCTTGCCATTGCCGCGCAGGCTGAAACGACCGATTTCGACCGCCTCTCCAGCCGCCCTGGCCGCCTCCTCGGTGAGGCCGATGGATGCGATCTGCGGATGGGCGTAGACGCAGGACGGCACCGCACCCAACGCCGAATGTGTGCTTTTCCCGGCGATCGCCTCGACGCACAATATGCCTTCGCGCTCTGCCTTGTGCGCCAGCATGGGCGGGCCGGCGACATCGCCGATTGCATGGATGCCCGCGACATTGGTACGGCCGTTCGCGTCGGTCCGGATCGTGCCATTCGAAAGCTCTACCCCGAGGCGCTCCAATCCAAGCCCCTCGATATTGGCGACGACACCGGCAGCCGACAGCAGCCGCTCGGCTTCCAGCGTGCGAACCCCACCGCCGGCCTGCCTGATTTCGGCGGCAAGTCCAGCCATGTTCGCAACCACCTTCGTCACGCCGCCTCCGCAGACGACCTCGACACCCTTCTTCTTCAGGGCCTTGGCCATCAGCTCGGCAATCTCGGCGTCCTCGAGCGGCAGGATGCGCGGCATGCGCTCGACAAGCGTCACCTTCGTTCCCAGCGCCGCGTAGAAGGAAGCGAACTCGACGCCGATGGCGCCACCTCCGATGACGATCAGCGACGCCGGTCGCTCGCGTGCGGTCATGGCATGATGATAGGACCATATAAGCCGACCGTCGGGATCTATCCCCGGCAGGGCGCGCTCGCGCGCGCCCGTCGCCACGATGATGTCGGCCGCCTCGTAGTCACCGGGCGGCAAGGTACCTTTTGGCGATTCTCCCGTGACTGCCTTGACGCGCACATGCCCGTGGCCGGCGAGTTCCGCCTCGCCCCAGATGACATCGATCTTGTTCTTGCGCAGAAGAAACTGGACACCGGCGTTCAACTGGCCCGAAACGCCGCGCGACCGCTCGACCATCTTCGACAGACTGACGGCCTGTTCGCGAAGCTCGACGCCGAACTGCGGCGCCGTCTGCAGACCGTGAACGATCTCGGCGGAATGCAGCAGCGACTTCGTCGGGATGCAACCCCAGTTCAGGCAGATACCGCCGAGGTGTCGCCGTTCGATCACGGCCGTGCGCAGGCCGAGCTGGGCGGCGCGGATCGCGGCGACATAGCCACCGGGGCCGGCCCCGATGATGATCAGATCGTAGGCTGGCATCCACCTGCCCTTTCACGCAAAATGGTCGAGATATTTCTGGATTGGCGTGCGGTCACAATGCATCCCGGCAGGGTGCGGCCCGAGTGCCGGCTCAGCCGGCACTTCGAACGTTTTCGGCGACCAGCCGCCCGACCAGGCGCGCGGCCTCGAGTTGCGGCAGATGGCCGATATTGGCAAGGCGGTAGAGGCCGACATGCGCCGGCACCGCATCCGACTGCTCGGCCGGGATGATCCGGTCCTCGCGCCCGACAATCGCGCGCACCGGACCGGCAAACCTCTGAAGCGCCTCGCGGATCGAGAAAAGCTGCGTGTTTGCGGAAAAGACGCCGGATGCAAGACGGGCCTGATTGCCGGCCATGGCAGTGCCTTCGCGTGCCGCAAGCGTGGCCCGGACCAGAACCCCCGGGAGGGAAGACGGATCGTGAACCAGCAGCTCCAGCCAGACCTTCAATGCCGCCTCGCTCGACGACGACAGGAAACCGGCGACAAAATCGCCGTTGATCCAGGGGCCGAGGCCGGCCGGCGACAGCAAGGAGAGGGAGCGGACATCGAGATCGCCACCGCCGGCGATATTTGCCGCCACCGCCGCCCCGAGCGAGTGGCCGACAAGATGAAGCCTCTCGATACGTTCGCCGCAAAGAGCCGAGTGAACGGAGGCTGTCAGGCTCTCGAAATCGGTTGCCACCAAGGCGGCGGACGCACCGTGGCCGGGCAGGTCGAGCGCCAGGATCGGATTTGTCAGTCCGAGATGGGCGACGAACGGCCGCCAGGCCGAGAGTTCGGCGCCAAAACCGTGGATCAGCAGAACCGGATCGCCCGTTCCAGCCTGCAGCGTGCGGATCGGCAAGGCACCGCCGGAGCTGGCGGCCGCGCCGCCAGTGAAGGCGACAACGGAAGAGACGCCGGGCTTGCCGCGCTGATAGTCTTCGATATCGCGCTTGACGACGGCGCCGCGGGCGCCGCTTCCCTTGACGGCGGCGATGTCGACACCTGCCAGGGCAGCCAGTCGCCGGGCCAGTGGCGAGGAGCCGCCGGTTCCAGTTTTGAGGAACGCGGTTTCGACTTCGCGGGTGGCTTGTTCGACTTCGCGGACGGCCTGCTCGGGGGCGGCCCTGCTGACGATCGCTTCGGCATCCTCACCGGCAAAGCCGACGGCGGAGACGGCTTCGAGAACCTCTCCTTCCTCGCCGACCATGATTATCGGTTCGAGGACGATTGCCATGTCACCGACATTGTAGCGGATTTCGAGGACCGTTCCGGTTTCGAAAGCTTCCACCTCGAACACGGCCTTTTCGGATTCCACCTCGGCTACGATATCGCCTTTCTTGACCTTGTCGCCGACCTTCACGTTCAGCGCGGTTATCTTGCCTTCGGTCAGATCCTGCCCGACTTGCGGCATGAGAATGGGACGTGCCATGACGTTTGCTTTCTTTCTCAGGCAACCCGGCGCCGGACGGATTCGACCGACCGGGCGACGAAATCGACGGTTTTGCGGGTCGCGGCGGCGAATTCCCCCGCTGTCGTTGCGAATGCCGCGAACTGCGAAAACTCTTCCGCGCGCATGCCATCGAACTCGTAGGCCTGCCGGAAATAGGGGATGCGCAGCAGCTTCTCGATCGTCTCGGCCGGCGCGTCTTCGTCGATGGCGCGCGGATCGAAATCGGGAAGCCTGTCTTCGGCGTGCATCAGTTGCGCGATATAGCCCGGTGGGCAGGTGTAGACGAAATCGCCTCCGGCAAGCTTGGCGATATGCCAGCTCGACGCCGTCCCGCCGGGACCGCTGTCCGCTACACGCATGGAGCATTGCAGCATCTTGCTGGGATGTCCGCGGTCCTTGCCGTAGCGATAGGCCCGCTTCAGAACGGCAAGCTCGCCGTGAAGGATGTCCTCCGCGGACAGCGCAATGCCGCGGGCGTCCGCCTGGGCCTTGAGATCGCCGACATTGCCGAGCCGAGCCGACATGTGGGTGATGACCGACCGCCATTTCGACAGGTCCACCCCCTTCGCCCTGGCCCGCTCCAGACCCCGCGAAACCGCGTCCATGCAGGCAACATATTGCGGCACGGTGAAGGAGGTCGTGTTGTTGGTGGAGATACCCCGCGCCGTCAGTTCCTCGATGACCTCGTAGCCTTCTTTCGATCCGGGAATCTTGACCATGACGTTGGGGGCGATTTCGGCAAGCTGCAGGCCCTGTTCGAGCATGCGCTCCCTGTCCGTGACGAAGCGCGGATCGACCTGCCCGGAAACCAGCCCATACTTCCCCCCAGACAAGTCGTAGGCCTTGCGGATCATCGCGGCGCCACGACGAACCACGTCGAGATAGATGGCCCAGTAGATATGCTCGATGTCGTCCGAGCCGCAGGTCGTGGCGAGCTTGCGGATTTCGTCCGCCCAGAATTCCGGATCGGCCTGGATCGCCTGCAACGACAGGGGCGGATTTGTGGTAACGCCGCGAAACCCCATCTGACCCGTCGCCAGCACATGGTCCGCATCGAACAGGCGCGTCAACTGCGCCTCCCAGTCGGCCCGCTTTTCAGCCGGCGCATCTTTCAGAAGGGATGCTTTCCATTCCGCGTAGATCAGCGGCGAGGAGTCCCACCAGATTTCGCAATCCGGATTGGTAGCGGCAAGCTTTTCCAACACATTCATAGACATGGTTCTTCCTGTCCTGTCCGGGAATCTGCACTCATTCAGCGGCAAGCGCGAAAGGCTTGGCATGCAAGGTGCGGCGGGCAGCGGCGATGATGTCGTCAACCTGGGGAACGCTGGCCTTTTCGAGTTCGAGGTTGAACGGAACGGGAATATTGAGGCCGGCCACGATTTCGATTGGCGCATCGAGGTGGTAGAAGGCTTCCTCCTGGATGATGGAAGCGATGTCGGAGGCGACGCCGCCTCGACGGACGGCTTCCTGGACGATGACAGCCCGGTTGGTCTTGGCAACCGAAGCAAGGATCATCTCCCTGTCGAGCGGCACCAGCGTGCGCGGATCGAAGACCTCGGCGTCAATTCCCTCCTCGGCCAGCTTGGCGGCCGCTTCCAGCGCGCGCGGGACCATGTTGGACCAGGCGATGATGGTCACGTCCTTGCCCGGGCGCTTGATGTCGCCCTTGCCGAACTCGATGACATGCTCGCCGTCGGGCACGAGGCCCTTGGTCATGTAGAGGTGCTTGTGCTCGAGGAAAATGACCGGGTCCGGCTGCCGCAGCGCGTATTTCAGCAGCCCCTTGGCATCGGAAGGCACCGACGGCATGACGACCTGGAGACCGGGAATGTGGTAGAATAGGGCTTCAAGGCTCTGCGAATGCTGTGCGGCCACGCCGCCGCCCGTGCCGCCTTGGGTGCGCATGACGAAAGGCACGCGGCCGTCGCCGCCAGTCATCAGCCGAAACTTCGCCGCCTGGTTGACGAGCATGTCCATGCCGAGCATGGCGAAGTCGACATAAAGGATTTCCACGATCGGGCGGGCGCCCGCGATCGCAGCACCGACACCGACGCCGATCATGCCGGCTTCGGCGATCGGCGTGTCGCGGACACGCTTCGAGCCATATTTTTCGAGCAGCCCTTCCGTCACCTTGTAGGAGCCGCCACGCTCGGCGATCCCCTCGCCGATGATGAACACCGAGCTGTCGCGCCCCATTTCCTCGTCGATCGCCTCGCGAAGGGCGTCGCGATACATGATTTCTCTGGCCATTGTGGTTCTCTCTCCCGGGAAACTCAGTAAGCGGCGGCGAATTCGCGGAAATCCGCGATCGTCACTTCACCGCTCGCCTTCGAAAATTCGATCGCGTTCTCGAACTCCTGCCTGATCTCGCTCTCGATCGCTTCGATCTCGGACTGGTCGATGCCCGACATTTCGATCAGCGCGTTGCGCGCCCGATCCACAGGATCGCGCTCTTTGTAATAGGCAAGGCGGTCGGCCGGCATGTACTTGCCGGGATCGTTCACATGGTGCCCCATGTGGCGGTAGGTCTTTGCCTCGATAAGGATCGGACCTTCGCCGCGCCGGCATTTCTCGACCGCTTCCTTCGTCATGTTGTAGACGGCGAGCGGGTCGTTGCCGTCGACCTGATGGCTTTCCACACCAATGGCGAGGCCGCGCTTGTAGAGATCAACCTCGCGGGTCGATTCCTCGATCCTGGTGGAAACCGCGTATTGGTTGTTTTCGACGACCAGCACGAAGGCGAGATTCCAGATCGCAGCGAGATTGAGCGATTCCAAGAAGGTGCCGTTGTTGGCCGCACCATCCGTGGTGAAGGTGACGGTTACGGCATCGGAACCCTTGATCTGCGCGGCGAGCGCCGCTCCGACGCCGAGCGGCGTTCCGGCGCCAACGATGCCGTTGGCACCGAGGTTGCCGGCCTTGATATCGGCGATGTGCATGGAGCCGCCGTAGCCGCGGCAATAGCCGGTGTCTTTCTGGAGCAGTTCGGCGACCATCTTGTTGATGCTGGCGCCCCAGGCAATGCAGTGACCGTGGCCGCGATGGGTCGATGCAATGTAGTCGCCGTCTCGCAACGCCGCACATACGCCCGTCGCAATGCCTTCCTGCCCCAGATAAGGGTGGAAGTAGCCGCGGATCAGGCCCTGACGGTAAAGTTTGATGCCCTCCGTTTCGAAGACGCGGATCTTAAAGGCTGTTTTGAAAAGTTTTTCCAAAAGCTCCCGCGATGGGGCATTAGCCTTTCTGGACTGAGCTGACATGGATTCTTCTCTCCCCGAATTTGTCCGCTTGTTCATTGTGGAAATCTCTCTAGCATCCAGGTTTAAACCTGTCGAGAAAATTTTCTTCATAAAATCGTCGATCTAAAAAACGGCGATGATGCGCCGCCCGACCGGTAGTTTTCCCTTAATGGGTTGTTTTAAACGAATAATGACGAGAGCGCTTAGAAGCTCAGGGGTTTCACTCCGACAGATTCCTGCGGAAGCTTCGCCTCCCCCATCACAATTTCCTATTTTTGGAAAATTATTTTCAGATCGAAACACAACGTCCAAGCGGTAGCCGATACGCTCTTGCGAGCGACAGGAGGTCTCGTCCGCCGGCCTCCCGTCGGCGGGCTCGGCATCCAATCGGAAAAGCCTGAATTGAGCGGGTGAAAACTTTTATTCTTCCCCCGAAAATGCTAGTGTCGAGGGGCTGTCATGATGGCGGCGCATTCAAAACGGACGTCCTGCATGACAGAGCCTCGCCAGCTTTCGGATCTTCAACAAAGCGATCTTCTCGAGCGGATACAGGAGCGTTACGGCACACTACGCAAGTCCGAACGGATCGTTGCTGATTTCTTGCGCAACAATGCCGGCAAGCGACTGGATTCTTCGATCACCGAGCTGGGCCGGAATCTGGGTGTCAGCGAAGCCACCATCAGCCGCGTCAGCCGTGCTCTCGGCTACGAGGGCTACCCGGATATGAAGCTGTCTCTCGCGGAGGGCGCACGCAGCCGCCGGTCTTTCGTCAACATTCCCCTTGAGATCGACGACAGCGATTCCCTGATCGTGACCAGCGGCAAGCTCGCGTCTCTCTTGATTTCGGGCCTCGAAGGCACGCATCGCATGCTCGACGCACAACGCCTTGAACTTGCGGTCGAAGCCCTGCGCAAGGCGCGCAAAATAGTCTTCGTCGGCGTTGGCGGCGCTGCCGCCATCTGCGACGAAGCGGCTCACCTCTTCATGAAGGCAGGTTTCGACGCAACCAGCTACCGCGACGGCTACACGCAAACGATCGTGGCAGCGACACTTCAGCCCGACGACGTGATGATTGGCGTGTCGCACACCGGAACGACCGAAACGGTCACCGGCGCATTGCTCCTCGCCCGCGAAAAGAAGGCGACGACGATCGCCATCACCAGCAATGCCGCCTCGGACGTGGCAAAGGCCGCCAACGTTTCACTAACCACCTGGGGGGCGAGCCCGCAACTCGTGCCACTGCACGGGGACTTTCTGGAAGGCAGAATCAGCCAGTTGTTCCTGATCGACCTGCTTTATGTTGGCACACTGTTCCGCATGGGAGAAAAGACGGCCGAGAGTCTGCGGACAACCGGTACCGCCCTTGAAAAGCGTTACCGGCACGGCGGCAACAGCGCGGCCTGAACCCGTGGACCTCATGGCGCCTTGATATCTATAGAGCCGCCAGAGAGGATGCGTCGACGATCGCGCGGCATGCCGGAATGTCGATACCGGCATCGAGGTCGGCGACAACCCTGTCGGCCAGAGTAAAATCCTCTTCGCCGGTGTAGGACGAAATGGTGACGATGCACTTCATGCCGGCCGCCTTGGCCGCCCGCAGCCCGTTGTTGCTGTCTTCGATCACCATGCAATGCGCCGGCGAAAGACCGAGTGTTTTGGCGGCGAGATCATAGATGTCGGGCGCCGGCTTCTTTGCGCCGACCGCGTCGCCAGCGAAAACGGATATTTTGCCGGATCGTTGCGGTCCGAGCATGACGTCCACCACCGCCTGCACCGCTTTTTCGTTAGAGGTGGAACAAACGGCAAGGGTGACGTTTTCGGCAATGGCCTCATCGACGATCCGGCGCACACCCGGTCTCAGGGGGAGCTCTCCGGTCCTGATCAAGGCCATGAAGATATCTGTCTTCAGACGGTGGATGAGAGCGATCAAAGCCTGGCGGTCCGGATAATTTGGCGGCCATTGCGTCTCGTCGAAATGCCGGCGCATACGCTCCTTGCCGCCCGCGGTCGCCAGCAATTCGCCGTAGCGCTCGACACTCCAGACGCAATCGATGCCAAGCTGGGCGAAAGCCTGATTGAAAGCGACGCGATGGCCGTCCCGCTCGGTATCGACGAGCACGCCGTCGCAATCGAAGATAAGCGCATGCATCATCGCTCAGCGTCCTCGCCCGCCGCATGCGCCGCCTTGCCCGCCGAACCGAAGGCCACGATCATGTCGGTCACATCCTTTTTCATGGCATCATACTGGCCGATGATGAAGGGCAGAGGCTCCTCAAGCTTGGGCTTGTCCTGCCGGACGGCGACGAAGCCCTCGATGAAGCGATGCTTGTGCATGGTGGAGATGTTGACCTTCGCGCAGCCTCCGGCAATGCATCGGTCGAACTGCTCCTGGCTGAGGCCCGTGCCGCCATGCAGGGCAATGGGAATGGCGACCGCGGCGGTAATTTTCTCCAGCAGGGCATAGGCGATCTTTGGCTGCCCCTTGTAGAAGCCATGCGCCGTGCCGATGGCGGGCGCGAAAACAGCGAGGTTCGGCATGTTCTTTACGAATTCGAGGCATTCGTCGTAGTCGGCCAGGATGGCCGAATCCTCGGCGACGAACTTGTCGTCCTCAACGCCGCCGATCGCGCCGATCTCGGCCTCGAGGCCGACGCCGGCCGCCTCGGTCAGCCGGTAGATATCCTCCGAACGCGCCTTGTTTTCCGCGAACGGCAAGGACGAGCCGTCGAACATGACGGACGTCCATCCAGCATCGATACATCGCCTGATGACATCGCCATCACTGCAATGGTCGAGATGAAGAGCCACCGGAACCTCGACGGTTTCCGCCAGCATCCGTACCCATGTCGCGATCGGCTTGTAGCCCCAGTGCCTGATGGTCTTGACCGAGACCTGGACGATGATCGGCGCCTTCATAGCGGCGGCACCCTCGATGATGGCGCGCGCGCTGTTGTAGTCGATCATGTTGAAGGCGGCGATGCCGTAGCCTGCTGCCTGAGCCCGCTTCAGCATCGGTCCCATCGATACGAGTGCCATGTCCGTGCCCATCCCGAGCGTTGTCTGTTGTCGTGATCGCCATCATGCAGCGCCGCCGCCTGGCGTTTGCGGATCAATAGCGACCCCTGTCATGATTGATACCAAACGTGGGCAGTTTGTAAATAATTTTCTTTCTGAGAACACACAAATTCGTCAATTATTTCAATAAATATGGCCTGTTTATCGAAGCGCATTCACCGATTGATCCATCTCACCTTCGCTATCCTGAAAATTATTTCATCCCCGGGCGCCGTCAGTGATCGCCAAGGAAACGCCCGGAGTGCTACTCCGGGCGTTCTCCATGGGTTGATTAGCTACAGATTGTGCCCACCGTTACTTCTGCCAGCTCTTCACCAGTTCGTCGTAGTTGATGGTGATCGGCTTTTCCTTCTCGTTCTCGATCTTGAGCTGAGGAGCGAGATTGCCTTTCTTGACGGCGTCGGCGTTCCAATAGGCGAGGTCATGCTCTTCGGCCATCTTCGGGCCGATATCGCCCTGGACGCCCGACTTCTCGATGCGGCCCATGACCTTTTCCTGTTCGGCGCAGAGCGAGTCCATCGCTTCCTGCGCCGTCTTGGCGCCCGACGACGCATCGCCGATCGCCTGCCACCAGAGCTGTGCCAGCTTCGGATAGTCAGGCACGTTGGTGCCGGTCGGCGACCACTGGACGCGGGCCGGCGAGCGGTAGAACTCGATCAGGCCGCCAAGCTTCGCAGCCCGTTCGGTGAAGCTCTTGTCCTGGATCGTCGACTCGCGAATGAAGGTCAGGCCGACATGGCTCTTCTTCACGTCGACGGTCTTCGAGGTGACGAACTGTGCGTAAAGCCAGGCGGCCTTCGCCCTATCATCAGGCGTCGACTTCATCAGCGTCCAGGAACCGACGTCCTGGTAGCCGAGCTTCATGCCGTCCTTCCAGTAGACGCCATGCGGCGACGGAGCAAAGCGCCATTTCGGGGTGCCGTCCGCGTTCACGACCGGCAGTCCGTCCTTGACCATTCCGGCGGTGAACGCCGTATACATGAATATCTGCTGGGCGATGTTGCCTTGTGCCGGAACAGGACCCGCTTCAGAGAAGGTCATGCCCTGCGCTTCCTGCGGCGCATAAGCC
>NZ_NWQG01000179.1:0-15124 GCF_002529485.1 Mesorhizobium sanjuanii | reverse complement strand
CTCATACCCCTGCATTGATACTATCAGTATGGATGGCACAAAAATCATAAAGTAAAGCATCCAGCAAAAAAAATCAGAATACCTTTTCAAAGAAATTGGCATAATAATCGCAAACACAGCTACAGCGCAATAAGCCAACACCATGCCGTCTGGTTTATAGACATAGGGGAAGCCAAGATAAAAGAAAGACACAGACGCCCAATCGATATAGACGTCCACAAACACGATGACGTAAACCGCCACCCAAAACAGGACGAATATTCGTGCGTAGCTAATATTCCCCGGTCTCAGGTATTCCAATTGCTCCATCCCCGTCGAGCTGATATGCGGCTGTCTCACCGTAAGCCTTACTGCCACCAAAAAGGTGCGTCCATAGCCAATTCGCCCTCTCGCCCCTCTTTCCTGGCGCTCGACCTGTTGCGCGCCGGATCGGCGCTGGTCGTCATGATGGCGCATCTGAGGGGGTATTCCCTGCCGGCCTACGGTGCACTGCCGGCCTCGGACAAAGGAATGATCACCGCTTTATTCTACACCGTCACACGGCCCGGACATCCGGCGGTGATGGTGTTTTTCGTCCTCAGCGGATTTCTTGTGGGCGGGCAGGTCATCCGCCACGTGCGAGACGGGCGCTTCGATCTCCAGCGCTACGCTGTCGATCGGGCGACCCGTATTTTCCTTCCACTGATCCCGGCCCTGCTGCTGACGGCCCTTGTCGCAATCAGCGTTGGCTCCGTCTTCCCTGTACAGGACATTGTCGCGCATATTGGTGGCCTCAATGGCGTCGTTGTCCCTACCGTGCGGGCGAATGCACCGCTCTGGAGCCTTGCCTACGAGATCTGGTTCTATGTCCTCATGGGCTGCGTGGGATACGCGTTTTCGCGACGTTCTCTTCCTGCCTGGTCGTTCGTCGGGCTCGGCGGTGCTGCCTTGGTGTTCAGTGTCCTCGAAGCTCAATACCTGCTGTTCTGGCTCCTCGGAGCACTCGTGGCCGCCTATCCGCCGCGCTCATTGTGGGTCGCATATGCAGGGCTCGTGGCGTTCATAGTCGGGATTTTTCTTTCGCAGATGGTCGGGGATGGCGGGCCGTGGGCCGGATACGCGACCGGCCCGGCTGACGCTATTCTGTGCGTCGGGCTCGCCTCGCTACTTCCGGCCCTCTGTCACGAACGGGTGAATCGCATCCTGGAACCCGCAGCTTGGCCGATCCGGAGCCTGAGCGCGATGTCCTACTCGCTCTACATCTTTCACTACCCGGTGCTCGTCTACCTGACTGTCAACTTTATGCCCGCGGCACCAAGGTTGGGCGGTGGAGGCATCACTTTGCTGGTCGTCAAAGGTGCGATCTGCTTCGCGATGTGTTTGATTTTCTATTTGCTCTTCGAGCGAAGGACAGTGGCTTTCCGCAACCGGATCAACGGCACAGTTTCGGCCTAACCGTCAGAGCCTATATCGGCGCGTATCCGGATGTATCCCGTTCAAACGTGTAAGCAAGAAAACTCAATCCCTTGGCGGGTGCGCTAATGCGCGCGTTTTTTGGGGTGATTCTGGCCCGTGGTTGTTCCTCGGGCGGCGACATCTGCCCTGGGGGACCAGGACGACTATCCGGTCTTATGTAGCAAAAACACCACCACATCGCTGGGTGGCACCGTGGATTCAAATTTTGTCGAAAGTCCCACTATTCGGTATTGTACTTCAACGGGAAGTCGTGGAACCCATAGTGACTAGGGTCGGGTTTTTGACCTGCTCAAGGACGATCGGTGGAGGTATCAGGCTTTCGGGTGGACGACGTAAGTAGACAGCCACGTTCCTCAGTCCAAGGCGTTCCGCCATCATGGTTGCATTGAAGAGACCTTTCCGCCGACGATGGGTATAGGAGTTGGGCAATTCAGTATGAACAGGATGATGATACTGCTCTCTGGCGCGGTACTGCCGGTTCTGTTTGGCGCAGGCATCGGCACAAGCTCCCAATATCCTCAGTGGCGAGCCAAGGTGGACGAATTCCGCCAATTCAAAGGCCACGCCGAAATCGTCATGTTTGGCGATTCCCTCACTGCGCATGGCAATTGGCAGGAGATGTTTCCCAAACTGTCAACAATCAATCGTGGCATATCCGGAGAGCGCGTCGACAGCGCGCTCCTCAGGCTAGGTGAGATCACCGCAGCACGACCTAGGCTCGTTTTCATCATGCTCGGTGTAAATGATATTCGCAGGTCGGTGAACCCTGACCGCGTGGCTGCCTCTTACGGCAGGATCATCGATCGCTTGGCGGTTGTGGACGCCATCGTCGTCCAGTCGACTTTGTTTACAAGCGACATGGCCTTCAACTCCGCAATAAAGCGGTTGAACGGCTCCCTGGCAGCGAGGTGCTCGCAGGTTGCAAACTGCCGCTTTCTCGATCTTAACGCTGCGCTATCCCGAAATGACCGCATCCGACCGGAGTTTACGACCGACGGCATCCACCTCAATGGCGACGGCTACCGGGCATGGGAGCACCAGATCCGCCCGATGATGGCTGCGATCCCAGCGGAACAATAGTATTCTAACTGATGGACCAGCACCGCCGCGATCTGGATCATGGCTGCGCCTCGGTACAGTCGGACTGTCGCGGGCAGACAAGGTGGTCTAATAGTCCACTACACCAGTTCGAGAAACCGCTCAAATTGGCGTTTTTTGCTGTACTCTTCACGAATTGCGCGATGCCCGGCCCAGCCGATCATGTCCCAGCCTCCACTGTCCAATTGCCGTTCGATTGTTTCCGATGCGTCCTGCGGCTGCGCATAGACGGCCATGGTCTCCCCGTCGCGCATCGGTGCGGGGTAGATACCCGAGTCCGAAACCAGAAGAGCTCCAGCCCCCATGGTCTCGAAACAGCGCATGTTTCCACGGTCCGGCCCTGCCATATCGATCGAGGCGTTCACGACGACCTTGGCTCTTCCAAGCTGCGCATACATGGCGCGACCGAACACCGGAGGCGCACTGACCTTGCGGATCGCAGGCGGGCGACGAACCGCTTTCAGGGGACCGAACCAGCCAAGCGGCGTCTCGGCAAGCGGCGTGTAGCGTGACAGATCCAGATGGAAAACAACCCGGTGGCGGCCGGCAAGACGTGCGACCGCTTCCAATATCTGCCGCCGACGCTGGTGATGACGGCTGTAGCCGCCGAAGAAAAGGACATCGATGTCCCTGTTCCGATTTGCAGCGATGATATCGAGTTCCGGATCGTGAGCGGGAAAGAAGTGAGCCGTCTTGGCGCCCTGCTCTTCCCAAAGCTTTCGCATGGACGGAAAATTACAAAGCACGAGATCATAGCCGGAAAAGTCAATCCTGCCTGGTGCGGCGCGCCAGGCAATCTTTCGTTTCACATGCCCAGGCAAGCGGCGGACAAAAGCAGCGTCGTAACGAAACGGGTCGAGATTGTAGAAGATGTCCGTCTTGTGATGCTCGATCTGGGCAAGAAGGATATCGGCCAGCGGCGTATCTTCACCAAGCCCGTTTTCGCGCGCCCACGCTCGCTGCACCGATTCGTCGTCACCGTTCGTAAAGAAGGTTTCGGGATGTCGATCGAGTACCGGCAGGAGGATGTGCGCTGCGCCGTAACGATCATTCAGGAATACGTCCTTCTGCTGCTCGAAGCCGCTGATCCCCACGACGAGGCCAGCAAGCCGGGGCCGATAGCTTGGGGCAATCCCAGAATTCTGAAAAAGTCGCATGGTTCCGTTCTTGCTATTGCGTGGGTTTTGTAGCGCTGATGACGAAGCCGGAACAGAAGATGCGCCAGCTCAGGGCTGCGCAGAGGTTCTCGAACAAAGCGACGGAAAGGTACGCGGGCAAGAAGAAAGCGAAATAGTCGCTGGCACGGTAAAACGACTTGGCGTCTACCTGCTCGAACCCCTGGCTGCGAAACAGCTTTGTCATATCCGAAGGGGAGCAGTGGTCGAAAAAGGCCGGATAGCCGGTGACGCCGACCGCCGCTGGCCTGAGGTACGGGATCAACCATCTTTGCATGACGGGTCCGACGATCCGCAATGCCACCGAATAGGGATGCCATTTCGACGGGATATAGTGGTGCATCACGCCACCTGGGCGCAGCGCCAGGAACATGGAGCGCGCCGCCGCCTTGTTATCAGGCACATGCTCCATCAACGTGATCGAAATGAGCATATCCGCCTCGACATCAACGGGCTGCTCGATCGACTGGACGACAAACTGATCGTAGATGCGATAGCAGTCAGGCTTCTCCTCGATGTCGAGACCGATATAGGTGAAATCGGCACTGCGCTCCAGAAGCGGCCGATCGATGCCGCCGACCTCGAGGATGGCCGCCGGCCTTAGGCGCGAAACGTCCTCGGCGATACGCCGCTCAAGCTCCGCTTTATACGACGGTGCGCCGAAAACCCGGGGAAAGCTGCGTTCGAGCCATGCCGCGGCGTTCCTGTTCCAGCCGATAAACCTGTTGAGAATCACCGCACTCCTCTTCCTGCCAGCCGGGCGAAACCCGACCTCGCCATAGGTTGCATCAGCCAACCCCTAGGTCAGCTCGCTTTGCTTTTCTCGATTTGTGAACTGTGTCCTGACCTGCTTTACGAACACCTCAGGAAGTGGCGCCTCACCATGGAAGCTCGTTTCGCGGGCCGGATCGTCATTTACCGCAACGATCGCCTGGTTCGGATAGGTGATCCGCGGCACCTGTCCAAAAAAGGCCGCCCACAGGTTGAAGTTCGAGCCAGCTCCGATGATCGCACTTGCCTGGGCCATTTCCAGCATGTGCGTGACCGATTCCGCGTCATTGGCCCGGCATACGTCCGGAAGACTGAGCAGCGGAGCAAGTTCGGTATCATCTCCGTCGGAAAAGACACGAGCCCGCATGTTCGTGCCCAATGCCTCACGAAGTGCGACGAGGCTACTGCAATACCATTCGATCGGAAGCCTCTGATTGTGTGTCCCAACCTCTGCCCGGTTCACGTCGAAGCGGGAGAAGTCGCCAAGGCGCACATGGACAGCGAGGAAAGGCGCGGCCGGGGCTTCCGGCAGGTATTTTTTGCGGGTGATCCTGCGAAACGCGTCATACAGGACCGGACCGTGGCCGCGAACTTCATGGAAATGCTTCTCGAAATTTGATCCCACCGCATTCTTGAAGACAACCACCGTGTTCCTACCGTCATATGCCACGGATGCAGCCGCCTCTGCCGGAACCTTTCGTGCAGTTGCGAGGAGTGCGGTGCGCCATGGTTCGCCGACATAGCCCTTGTTGTCAAAGAGCCTGAAATACTCGCGCTTGTCCCGTTCGCGGCGCAAGTAGGGACCGATGCGTGGGCGGAACCAACGTGGTCCGAGCATCTGCGCATCGTTATTTCGACACCATACCTCACAGCGCGCCCAGGCAAGCATGCTGTGACCAAGGCCGAAGCGGCCGATGTCGGGGTAGCCATAGAGATGTGCCATGAGCGGCTGCCTTGTCAAAACGCCAGAACTCAGCCGATGTTCGGCAAACGGATCGCACCAGCCCAGGCCAGTCGGCCAAACTGGCCATGATGCTGATTACAAATAATGCCGATGAACACGATGCCCATCTTCATAACGTCGTTTTTCCGATCTCTGCTGCCTGCAAGCTGACCAGTCTCGTTGCACGATCAGCCAGCAGAAGATGAATAGCATAGGTGACAGCGGTCGCCAGTGCGTACCAGACCATGACAGTGTTGGGATTGTCGACACCCACCCAGCCGAGCCCGCCGAACACGCACAAGGTAAAAAGGAACCGTCCAACTTCCCAGCTGAACTGAAGCGATTGGCGGTCTATGACGACAAGGGTCATGGTCAACGCCGTGGCGACAAAGCGTACATAAGCGATCGGAAATCCAATCACACAGAGCTTGCCGGCCATGGTCCAATCTGCGCCAAAGACGAGCGGAACGAGGCTTGGTGAAAGCATCATCCCGAGCACTGTCGGCACCAGGCCGATGGCAAGAAGCTGAAACAGCGAACGTCGAAACGCCCTGTTCAAGTCTTTCTTGTTTGTACGATAGAGCGTCGACAATTCGCCGGTGAAGACCTGCGAAACAGCCGCCGCGATGACGCCAACCGGCATCAGGATAAACCGCTCGAGGAGGGAGTACTGTCCTGCGACTTCGAGGTTGAACAGTGCCAGAAAGGCGAATGGCGCGACCGCGGCGCTTAGGGACGACAGAAGGGTTCCCGGGAAGGTGAGGAGGCCATATTTCTGGAAACGAATTGCCGTAAACTTCATCTCCGAAAAAGAGAGCGGAGAGATCAAAGTGCGCCAGAGTTTGCCACTCTCGAAGAGCACACTGATGGCCCCGAAGGCCCGGCCGAATACATCGGCCAGAACGAGCCCGACGCCGATGACGGGAAGAAAGGCAAAGCCAAGCGCGCCAAAGGAGAACCCTACCGATTGGAAGATTTTGGACCGTGCGCTCAGGCCGTAGTTACGGTCGCGGATCGGCAAGAAGGTGAGCATCTGGTAAATTCCCGCGACGGCCATCGCAACGGGTAAAAAGAAGACGATGCCACGCAGGGATGACAGGACACCCGGTATCAACAAATCGACGGCGCCGGCGACAAGAAGAGCGACCATGCTGGTCCAGATACAGAGCCGGAATGTCAATTTTAGCAGATTTTCATAAACCCTTCCCGGCCGCGCGCTTAGAAGCGCGACCTCGTAGCGAAATGCCACGAACATGACCGCTATGTTCAGTATCGAAATATAGATCTGATACCGGCCGAACGCCTCGGCATCATAGAGCCGTGTCAGAATGGGAAGAACGGCAACTGCAATGATCTGCGCAATCACCGACCCCGAGAGGACGGTCAGGATGCTTCGGAACATTCCAGATCGCCAGATATGAAAGTAAGGGCAATTTTCGCCTGCAACCTGCTCGCAGCAGGGGCGTGGCGTACGCGGTGTTCGCTCATTTTGCCGTTCTTTTGCGAACCGCGATGAACTGATCGTTGAGAACGCCATGAATCCATTCTGGCGCAGGCAAAACGTCTTCCAGCTTCTCCATAACTTCGGCCTTCCGCGGCCATCCCGGCTCGACGCCAAACAAGCGAAAGTCGTCTACGATGACCGCGCAGAAACGGTCCAGGTTTGCCTGGATGAGGTCAAGTTCCTTCAGCACAGGTTCGGGCTCGTCACCTTGACCGGTAATACCGCCGCTGAAATGACCGTCCAGAAAGATGAGGGCCTTGTTCACCCGCGTAGCTATTTCCGGCAGCAGCTTGGAACCGTCGCCGAGCAGCAATTCGACATTCTTGCGCCCCGCACAGCGCTGGCTGGCTTGACGATATAGTGCTTCGTCAATCTCGACTGAGATCACTTTCTTAAAAAGACGAGACATTCGCTTTGTCGTGACGCCCTTGTAAGAACCAATCTCCACCGCTGTTGTAGCGCCAGCCATATCCCGGCACGTTTTCATATTGTGCAGCTTCGTCAGCGAATGCGGGACAAACTGTCGATTGCGCAGCTTCGCGACGAGGTCGAGAACATAACCTCCGATCGGCTCCAAAATGCTCCTTGGGTCATTCATCGTCAGGGCTCTGCAGCTTGGAATTGTCGTTGATTCTTTGTAGTGCTCGGTCGTCCAACGGTCGCAACGCTCGATCCATATATATCTCGGGCATTATCCGCTAGGCATCGCCCGAACTGCCCGCCTTCAAGCGGCGGGACCGTTGCTTCGGTGCATTTTCGATAGAAACTGCCCCAGCTTGCGCACCGGCTTGGCAACAAGCGCATAGTCGATCGGACCGGAACTCAGCCATTGGCGCCGCGACCGCAACGCTTCCAGATTGTGCCCGATGTAAGAGCCCAGGCTGCGCGTGCTGGCGCCGCCAACCATCATATCCACCAATGTGTGATTGGTGGTGACGGATTCGAATCCGTGAAGTTCAACGGCCCTCAGCATCCAATCATAATCTGATGCCACCTTGAGATCGAGGTCGAACGCACCGACCGTTTCCGCCACTTTACGCCGGACGTAAAACGTCGGATGGGCTGGCATCCACCCAGTCCGAAAACCCTTGGCGGGCCTGGGAACAGCTCGCCAGCGCCTCACGACACGTTTGTTGAGATGGTTTTCAACAAAATCCAGATCGCCATGCACGATATCGGCCTGTTCCAGCCCTGCCGAAATTCGCCCCAGCACGGTGTGGTCATGAAAACAGTCGTCGGAATTCAGCACGCCTACTGCGTCTCCGGTGTAGAGACGCAATCCTTTGTTCAACGCGTCATACATGCCGCTGTCGGGTTCGCTGATCAATTGGATCCGGTCCTGTGGATAGGACTGGACTATCGCCAGCGTTTCGTCCGACGATCCGCCATCGACGACCACCAGCTCCTTGGCGTCATGATCCTGGGCAAAGAAGCTGTCGACCGTATGCCTGATCGTCGCGGCCGAGTTCCAGCAGACCGTCAAAACCGAGATCTTCATCTCAACCCGGTCCAAGGTTTCCTTACCGTGCCGCAACGCGAATGCGATCCTCGTCCAGGCGGCGATGCTCGGATTCCCGTCTTACCATTTCGAGGTCGGACTGGACCATTTCGCGCACCATCGCAGCCAGCGACGTTTTGGCTTTCCATCCAAGGATACGCTCTGCTTTCGATGGATCGCCTATCAAAAGCTCAACTTCCGTGGGTCTGAAGTACCGCGGATCCACCTCGACCAGAACGGTGCCGGATTTTGCGTCGATGCCCTTTTCGTCGATACCCGAACCGACCCATTGGATATCAATCCCGACCTCGCCGAAGGCAAGCTCGACAAATCGGCGAACCGAGTTTTTCACCCCGGTGGCAAGCACGTAGTCGTCGGGCACGTCATGCTGAAGAATTCGCCACATGCCTTCGACATAGTCGCGAGCATGCCCCCAATCGCGCTCGGCAGACAGGTTGCCGAGATAGAGTTTGTCCTGGAGACCCAGGCTGATCGCGGCAGCCGCGCGTGTGATCTTACGCGTCACAAAGGTCTCGCCCCGCATCGGACTTTCGTGGTTGAAAAGAATTCCGTTGGAGGCGTGGATGTCGTAGGCCTCGCGGTAGTTCACCGTGATCCAGTACGCATAAATCTTGGCCGCAGCGTAAGGCGATCGCGGATAAAAGGGCGTTGTCTCCTTCTGCGGAACCTCTTGAACCTTGCCATAGAGTTCGGATGTCGACGCCTGATAGAATCTTGTTTTCTTGGCCAAGCCGAGCAGTCGAACCGCCTCCAAGAGACGCAGCGTCCCCAGGGCATCGGCGTTCCCGGTGTATTCAGCGGTCTCGAAACTCACCTGGACGTGTGACTGTGCAGCGAGATTGTAGATTTCGTCAGGCTGCACCTCCTGGACGATGCGGATGAGGTTCGTGGCGTCGGTCATGTCGCCATAGTGGAGCGACAGCCTGACGTTCTTCTCGTGCGGATCCTGATAGAGATTGTCGATGCGGCCGGTGTTGAACGACGACGACCGCCGCTTGATGCCGTGGACATCATAGCCTTTTGCCAGAAGAAGTTCCGCCAGATAGGCGCCATCTTGGCCAGTGATGCCGGTAATGAGCGCGGTTTTCTTAGTCATTGTTCTTCTCCGGAATCGACAACGATATTCTCAACGCTGAGCAGTGTAACTTTAGACATCATAATACCCCGGCGACGTCTCGAAAATCGGCTCTCACAATTAACATTCAACGTGCACCAAATCCTGTCAGCATGGTCCGGATGGTCCGAAACACAATCAGCACGTCGAGCCAAGGCGAGAAGTTCTTGATATAGTAGAAGTCGTAGTGAAGTTTTTCCAAAACGTCGTCCACGGCCGCAACATGACCCTGGTTGACCTGTGCCCATCCGGTAATGCCGGGCCGAACGATGTGCCGGTATCGATAAAACGGCAGCTCCGCCTCATACCACTGCGAGAGCACGAGCGCCTCCGGCCGCGGACCGATCCAGCTCATCTCGCCGCGCAAGATGTTTATGGCTTGCGGCAATTCATCGATCCTTGACTTTCTCAGGAACTGCCCAAGGCGCGTGATGCGCGCATCATCGGCCTTTGTGATGGCCTCTTCCTTTTCATTGCCGACAGCGGCGTTGAGTTTCATCGTCCGAAACTTGTAAACCTGATAGATCTTTCCTCTATATCCCATCCTATTTTGCCTAAACAGGGCAGGGCCAGCTGAGTCAATTTTTATCGCTACCGCCACAAACAAAAGCAATGGTGAGAAGACCACGAGAATAAACAGAGCTGAAATCCAGTCTATCGCCTGCTTTATTTTCAAATATGCCTGATTTGGATTCAAAGATCCCAAAGTATTTTCGGAAAGATGCTCTATTTCCACCCGACCGGTGAGTGACTCGCTGATCTGTTTGACATGGTAGACCGGCGTTCCCGAAAGCGCGCTGTCGGCGATATACCGCTCCCATTCATCCGAAAGATCGGATCGGAGATCGGCAACGACGCCATTTACCCGGTCAACGATGATATCGGGAGAGGTAAGCCAGTGCCAATTCACGCCGCCAATCTCGTGAAGGCGGGCAACCGCTCCGCCTGGAACCACGGCGAGGCTGTAAGGATCCAGGCGACGGCTCAATATGTTCAGACCGAAATACCAGAGAATTGACAGCGTCAAGCTACTGGCCGCCTGGAAGGCGCTGTAGTCGATACGGAACAAGAAAATCGCCAAATACACAATTCCGTAGCATAATGAAAATGTTGGGAAAATATAACCCGCGGCCGCGACGCCCGGGAAATTTCCTATTCGACGAAAAGAAAAGAAACCTGCAGTATGTGCAACAATACCTGCAAAAACGGTAATCCGCAGATTGGAATAATAGAATATCTGAGGGTCAATCGCCATGCGGATCAACGCGGGCGCCAAAATTGCAAAAGACAACCCGCCAAGAAGCTGAAACCTGACACGATGCAGCAGGTGTCGTTGATTTCGCGGTTTTATGATGGGAGCATTCAACTGCAAGCGCTCTCTGATGGCTGCCGAAACAGGCTGTGAACCGTCGTGCATTCAATGCAAAACGCAAAAATCGTAGGGCTCGGTATTCGTTCAGCATAAGGCGACCACACGATGCCAATCAGGCCCGGCGCGGAACGCCCTCCCCGCAAGCGGCGGCAAACACCTTCACTACAATACCGGCATTCCCGGCCACAACAATGGCTACCGCACTCCCGGGTGAAAACCCGAGAGCCGACTTTGCCACAGCTTACACCGCATGACCGAGCGCCTACGCTCCTCAGTTATGCGATTGCGACGAGATCCCTGGCGTCGAGGTCAACAGCGACTTCGCCATTCATGAAGGCGACAAGAACCCGGGCCCTCCCGGCGGGATCGAGCCGATCGAGCCGCCCGATCATCTCGGCGAAAGGGCCGGAAAGTATCTGGACCGAAGCGCCCGCGGCGAGGCCGCCGCGAAAATCCAGCAGGCCGTCCTCGCCGGTCAGCGCAATGAACCTCTCCACCAGCCCCGAGGGAACCGGCAACGGCCTGTCGCCCTGCATGACCAGCGAGCGCACGCCCAATGTTCCGTTGACCGAGCGCCAACGCTGCAGCGCCACATCGAGGGCGACGAACATATAACCCGGGAAATATGCCGCTGACCGCGTTTCGAGGCGCCGGGCATGACGTGTGGTCTTCTCGTAGCGAGGCACAAATGAGTGAAAACCCTGCCTCTGGAGATGCCATTCGGCGACGCTCTCCTTCCCCGGAAATACACTGGCCGCGTACCAGCGGGTTGCCGGACTGACAGCTGGCCGTTGCGACAAAATATTCGCCTTGTCCATTGTTTTTTCCGAACTAATCACGCGACTCGCCTTCGCGGGCTTCGGCATGGTCAGCGTGAAGGGTTACGACAGCGTGAGGTTACCAGCAAGCAACTATGTCGCGAGAATCAAGGTGTTTCGTCGAAAAAAGTTCCCGCGAATTGCGCATAGACTTTAGCCATGCCTAAGAAGTCATCGGACCGCTTTCTTTATTAGCTGTAGGAGGAACAATGTTGGGCAATGCGCCGATGTGTAACTGTCTGGTCACCTTGGCCACGACGAATCGCTGGTTGTCCCGCTCCTTAAGTCGCTGACTTGAAGATAGTGTGACGGTGTCGCCGGCCCGTCGTTGCGAAGCGAAGCCCGTCAGTTCGGGAACCCGCCATCGATCGATCGCCAACCTGCTATCGGAGAAACCCCGGGCCATCTCTGGTCCGGTGCTTCATCTTCCAATCCGGTTGACCCAGAGATCAGGAACGCTTCAGAAGCGACCATGCGGCCGGCACCAGGCTCGCCGCCAAGGCAACCTTGATCAGGTCGCCAATGATGAAGGGCACGACGCCGAACTGCCACGACTTTTCCGCACCAATCAGCAGCGCCAGCCAGGCAAAGCCCATCGCCACCATGACGATCTCGGCCACTAGCATGGCGTTGAAGAGCTTGATTGGATGGCGATCCCAGCCGCGATCGGCAGCCCAGCCGACGATCGCCGCCATGACCACGAAGCCGGCAAGATAACCGCCGGTGGACCCCAGCATGTAGGCGATGCCTATGCCCTTTTCCGGCGTGCTCTGGAAGACCGGGAAGCCCATGGCGCCCTCGGCCATATAGAGAAGCAGCGTGGCGACGCCGAGGCGCATGCCGAACGCCGCGGCGATCAGAAAGACGGCTAAGGTCTGCATCGAGATGTCGACCGGGCCGAGCAAGACTTTCGTCTTGGCCGCGAGCGTCAACACCAGCGTTCCGGCGATCGCCAGCAAAAGCTGCGTCGCAAGGCGGGTCGCGCCCTTTTCAGGCAGAGCGAGAGAAACAAGCGGACGCATCGTCGTTGCAATTGCCATGGTCTTCCCCATCTTCGGATTGCCGCCGAACGCGGCCATGCGTTTTCCTATATTGGCTTCCGTGCTATGCGGCAATCGGTTTTGCCTTCCCCCCAATAAAGGTCGCGACACTCGCCATGGCGCTGGAATTCGACACACGCTTCGACCCGTCCTACGGCCGGGGCGTGACCCTTGCGCCCGACGTGCTCCGCATTACCGCCCCCAACCCCAGCCCTTTCACCTTCCACGGCACCAACAGCTATGTCCTTGGGCGCGAGACGCTGGCGGTCATCGATCCGGGGCCGGATGACGACGCGCATCTCGAGACACTGCTCGAGGTGATCGCCGACAGGCCGGTCAGCCACATTTTCGTCAGCCACACGCATCGCGACCATTCCCCGCTGGCAGCCCGGCTCAAGCAGCACACAGGCGCGGTCGTGCTCGCCGAAGGCGCGCATCGCCCGGCGAGGCCCCTGCGCACAGGCGAGGTCAATCCGCTCGATGCCAGCGCCGATATCGCCTTCGCTCCCGACATCGCCCTGCCCGACGATGCGGTGATCGACGGCGACGGTTGGGCGATCAGAACGGTGCTGACGCCGGGCCACACCGCCAATCATGCCGCCTTCGCGCTGGAGGGAACCGGCGTCCTGTTCTCGGCCGATCACGTCATGGCCTGGTCGACCTCCATCGTCGCGCCACCGGACGGCGCCATGGCCGACTACATGATGTCGCTCGATCGGCTGATCGCGCGCGACGACCGCCTGCTGCTGCCCGGCCATGGCGGGCCGGTGACCGCGCCGCGCAATTTCATGCGCGGACTGAAGACCCACCGCAAGATGCGTGAACGCGCGATCCTGGAGCGGATCACAGGCGGCGACCGCACGATCAAGGACATGGTCAAGGCGATCTATCGCGACACCGACCCGCGCCTGCATGGCGCCGCCGGACTGTCCGTGCTTGCCCATCTGGAGGACCTGGTGGTGCGCGGCCTGGTGAGCACCGATGGCGACCCGGCCATCGACGGCATTTTTGTGCCTGCGGCGTAGCTCACTCCTCGACAAACGCCCGCTGAAAGGAGTCCAGCACCGGCCGCACGAGTCTCGCCCGATAGTAAGGCTCGCGGGTGCTTTCATCGACCAACCTGTCGGCCGACACATTGGTCACCGCCGCCGCGACCTCTGGCGTAAGGCGTGTATTTAGCACGGAGAGGCGCAGCCGCGCGCTCTGGCCGATATGGACGGAATCAATGTCCCGCGGTTATATTTTCGGCTGCATTCCTGTAAGAGTGAAGAGCATCTCAAGAAGGTCGTGCTCAAGTCGAGTAATCGTTTCTGCGTCACTGACGTCCATACCCTTCCTTTCAAAAAGCCTAGTAATGAACGCGTTGGTGTTGCGGCACACAGAATTAGATGAAAACTTTTGATCGCGCATAAATCTGAACGCGCATTCAAAATTCTCCGTAGATTCGGACATGTGCTTAGCAAGCGTCACATATGGCGGGTTTGAACCCATCACAATTTCGGCAGAAGCATGGCTCGCAAGTACAGATAGCCATATGGCACAAAATATTACCACCAATCCTCTCATTTACCCGCTATTGCGCCTTTCTCCGTAAACTCCCATACCTTGCCCGGCAGGATTCGAGACTCAATCAGAACCAGTGCTCTGTCAGTTGAAGTCAACGATCCCGTCATGTGTACCTTGCCAACAGGATGTCGAACGACAGATCCACACCCCTAACTGACACGGCTAGCTGTCTCCGCACTGTGGCAATCCATAAATATTAGATTTTTCTTAATAGATTTCAGTTTACTTCTTACGAAGAGATCATTCTTTTTCTTGTTATATGCAATAGACATATTAAACGATGTAGTAAATTTTCTGCACGCGACTTCGATAAATTTCGCTTCAATTTTCACGCTGCGCATCCGTTGGCCACCCAAATTTCTACAGAATAGAAACTGGTACCCATTGAGACAACCAGTAGACGGCCATCGACCATCCGCATCACAGCATGCCCGCCGGGAAAGACTCCATTGCCCTCGGTTATGCGGCGGACCTGATATCCGCCTGACCGGCTCTTTTGGTCACGTTTCCACTAGCGCCTGCATTGGCCAACCGATACCCGGCCTCAAGCCTCACTCGGCTGGCGCTACGCCCACCTGGCCGGCGACTTCCTGGTCGAGCTCGGCCAGGAAATCCACGATGCGGGCCGCGTTGTCGCCAAGGTCGTAGCGGCCGTAGCGGGAGGCCGAGCGCATGTCGACGATGATCGCATCGCCATCGTCGGCGACACGGATGGCGACATCGGCGGGAAGGCTGAGCACAAAGCTTTT